>JAKECL010000526.1 GCA_030460725.1 Propionibacterium sp. | reverse complement strand
CTCCCTGATCGGGTGGTTCACGGACAGCGGCTTCGATGGCTGAGAACACCCCCGGCGGGCACGCCCTGGCAGCGTCGACCTGCTCCCCACCTCCCCGAAGGCTCCACCTGCATCTGTGGGTCCTCATGTCTCTCCTCATCTTCCTGGGGGTGACGCTGGTCGCACCCCTGGCCTGGGTGGTGCACACAGCAGCGGGACCCGCCGACACCTCCGCCGGCCTACCGCTCCTGCGCTCCTTCCTCCACTCCCTGGCACTGGCGGGAACCGTGGCGGTGGTGGGCTCCCTCCTCGCGCTGTGCACGGCCGTCACGGCCCAGTCGCTGGGCCCCCGGGGGCGACATCTCCTCGACGTCGCGGTCTGCGTGCCCGTCGCGGTCCCACCCGGCGCACTGGCCGCCTCCGTGCTGGCCACCGCCGGCAACGCCGGGTGGCTGCCCCATCCGGGGCGCATCTCAGCGGTGCACGGTCTGTTCGGCATGGTCTGGGCCATGTTGGTGATGCTGGTGCCCCTGGCGCACCTCCTGTGCAGGGCGGCCCTGCGGACCCTGGATCCCCGGACACTGGAAGGTGCGGCGATCTCCGGGGCCAGCCCCCTGCGGGTGCTCAGAGCCGTGGTGCTGCCCCATGTCGCCCCTGCGGTGGTGATCGGCGCAACGGTCCTGCTCGTGGCCGCCATGTCCGATCCTGCGGTGCCCGCCGTCCTGCGGGGCCGGACCCCCAACCTCGCCCACCTCGCCCTGGACACGACCGCAGGCTGGGGTCAGGACGCGGTCGCCGCCCGCGCGGCACTGCTCCTGGCCACCCCCGCGTTGTTACTGGTCCCCGCCCTCCTGCTCTTCCGGACCAGGTTCTCCACGGCCTGGGATCCGGGGGCCCGCAGCGCGCGATTGGACCTGCCCGCAGGCGCGGTACGGGCCGCCGTCCTGGTGCCCACCTTCATCCACGTCCTGGTGTGTCTGGCGGCGCTGGTCACCCTGTTCGTCCAGACCCTCCCCCTCCTGTACGGCGCGCACCGTTGGCAGGCCCTGGGTGAGGCACTCGGGGTGAGCCTGTCGACCCTGGGGTTGTCCGTCCTGGCCTGTCTGATCGCCCTGCCCCTGGCCGCGGGCAGCGTCTGGCTCCAGCGGCACCCCACCCGCCACATCCCACGCCCGGCCCAGCTGCTCCTCCTCCTCGCCGTCCTCCCGGGCACCACCGTGGGCATCTGTTTCTCCCTGGCCGCCCGTGTCCCGCGTTCCCTGGGCCCCCTGCACCTGCCTGCCCTGGTGGGAGGGGCCTCGCCCACCGGAGGGGTCCTCGGCATCCTCCTCATGCTCATGACGATCGCGCTGCCCGTGCTGTACGTGGGGGTGCGGGCCCTGTGGGATGCAGTGCCGAGAGCCGTGAGGGACTCCGCCCGGGTCTCGGGAGTGGGCCAACGCGCACTGCTGTTCGTCGTCGTGCTCCCTTCCGCGGGTGTGCTCAGTGCTGCCCTGGCGGCCGTGGCCGTGGGCCGTTGCATGGTCTCGGTCGTGCCCCTGGCCTACGTGACCTCGCCCGACACCGCCCTCGTCGTCAGCCGTGTCCTGGATCTCACCGACCACTCACGCACACCCGAGGCCTGTCTGGTCGGGCTGCTCACCGCTGTCCTCACGGCTCTCCTGTTCACCCTCACCCAGGCAGTGGTGGCACATCTGCTGCCCCGACTCGGAGGTGCACCTCCGCGATGACGCACGTTCCACACCCCCAAA
>JAKECL010000060.1 GCA_030460725.1 Propionibacterium sp. | reverse complement strand
ACCCCTCCGCCGGCTACGACGGGTTCATCGGGTGGGTGCTCTCGCTCATGGACACCCTGGGAGAGATCGGCGTGGGAGTGGCCCTGCTGGCCGAGACCTTCCTCCCTCCCATCCCCTCCGAGGCGGTGCTGCCTGCGGCGGGATTCCTGGCCTATGAGGGACGAATGGATCCCCTGGGGGCCTGGTTGGCCGCAACGGTGGCGGCGCTGGTGGGTGCCTGGGTCTGGTACGCCGTCGGCTCCGCCCTGGGGCGCGAACGCACGAGACGCCTGGTGGGCCGCCTCCCGCTGTTGGAGTACCGCGACTTCGACCGTGCCGAGGCCTTCTTCCAGCGTTGGGGTGGCACAGCTGTGCTGCTGGGACGCTGCGTGCCGCTGGTCCGCTCCTTCATCTCCATCCCCGCGGGCATCAACCGCATGAACGTGGGGCTCTTCAGTCTGTGGACCCTGGTGGGTTCGGGCGTCTGGAACGCCCTGTGGATCGGTCTGGGCTACGCCTTCGGTCCCGCCATCCGCCCGCTCCTGGAGCGATGGAGCGGAGTGGTGTCCGATGTCGTGCTGGTCGCCATCGGTGTGGCGATCGCTGTGTTCGTCGTGCGCCGTCTGCGTTCTCGGGCCAGGTCCGCGCCCCGCACCGACGTCGGGCGCGGATCCGAGCTGACGAGGGCGGCCGGAACCTCTGCCCGTCGGGTGCCCGATCCACACGGTGGTGCTGACCGCGCTGAGTGCGAGGGGGAGAGAGACCGGGCGGTGTCCGGGGATCCCGACCGCAGCGGTGCCAGAGGATGACCGCGCTCCTCGGTGTCATGGTGGCAACGGTGTCGGCCCTACTCCCTCTGACGAACCCTCCGGGTGCGGTTGCCACCTTCGCCGTCCTCACCGCCGGTCAGGGCCCTGCGCGTGTGCGCTCGCAGGCCTGGCGCACGGCCCTGGACGTCGCAGCAGTGCTGGTGGTCTCTGCCCTGGTGGGCACGCTGCTGCTCAACGCCTTGGGTGTCTCCCTGCCCTCCCTGCAGATCGCAGGCGGCATCGTGGTGGGGCACGCAGGGTTCCGGATGCTCGTCCCCGCAACCCCCATCAGCCCCCCGGAACAGCAGCACGCTGCGATGAAGACCGACATCGCCTTCTCACCGATGGCACTGCCCCTCATTGCCGGGCCGGGGTCCATCGGCGTGGTCATCGCCCTGGCTGCACGTCATCCCGGCGTGCAGGCACGGATCGGCATCGTGCTCGGGATCCTCGTGATTGCGCTGCTGGTCGGGCTCTGTCTGAGGTGGGCGACCCCCGTGGTGGACAGGCTCGGCCCCACGGGGACAGGTGCCCTGACACGGGTGATGGGCTTCCTGATCCTGGTCATCGGGGTGGAACTCGTCGTCCACGGTGTCCAGGCCCTGGGGGTGGGCGGGGCAGCTCTCAGTGGGAGCGCAGGGCTCGGATGAGTTCCGCCTTGCGCATGGAGGAACGGCCTTCGATGCCGATCTCGGCTGCACGTCGACGCAGCTGCGCCACCGTCCAGTCCTCGTAGGCCTGGGCCTCACCCCCGCGTCTGCCCACCGCTGAGCGCCCCGAGCGGGCAGCGGCATTGGCGATGCGGGCAGACTTCTCCTTCGAGTTCCCCTCGGAACGCAGTGCCTCGTAGAGTTCCGGGTCCTTGACGCCGGGGCCGGGGTCGGGGTCGCGCGCGGGCATGGCTCCTCCTCACGTGGTGGATCGCCTCCACCCTAGGAGCCGAGCACACCTCCACGCTCGGGGAAGGGACAGGCGGGCGGGCACCCACCCCGTCCTTCCCCTCGTCGGCAGCGCCGGCCACAGGTCCGGAAGACTCCTGACGGCCACAGGTCCGGAAGGCTCCCGCCCGCGTCGGGTCTGGGACGCTCCCGCCGTCGTGCTCGGCGTCGGCGTCAGCGCCTGCGGCGCTCGCGCACGCGGACCGAGATCTGGATGGGGGATCCCTCGAAACCGAAGTCCTCACGCAGGCGACGTTCGATGAAGCGTCGGTATGCGGGATCCAGGAAGCCGGTGGTGAAGATGACGAAGCGTGGGGGCTGGGTGGAGACCTGGGTGGCGAAGAGAATCCGGGGCTGCTTTCCTCCGCGCAGGGGGTGGGGGTGTGCCGCCACCAACTGACCGAGGAAGGCATTGAGCTTGCCCGTCGGGATGCGCGTCCCCCATCCCTCCAGGGCCGTCTCGAGGGCCCGGGTGATGCGGTTGGTGTGCCAGGCGGTGAGGGCCGAGAGGTTGATGCGCGGGGCCCACTGCACCTGCACGAGGTCGCGTTCCTGTTCGGCGCGCAGCTGGGCCTGGCGTTCCTCGTCGACCAGGTCCCACTTGTTGTTGACGATGACCAGGGCGCGGCCCGCGTCCACCACCTGCTGGATGACGCGCACGTCCTGCTCGGTCATCGCCTCGGAGGCGTCCAGCAGCACCAGGGCCACCTCCGCCTTCTCGATGGCGGCCTGGGTGCGGATCGAGGCGTAGTAGTCCGCCCCCGTGGTGCGGTGCATCTTGCGCCGCACCCCTGCGGTGTCCACGAACCACCACTCGCGTCCGTCCAGTTCGACCAGTTCGTCCACCGGATCGCGGGTGGTCCCGGCCAGTTCATTGACCACGACCCTCTCCGAGCCCGCCAGGGCGTTGAGCAGCGACGACTTCCCCACATTGGGGCGCCCCACCAGGGCCACCCGACGCGGACCACCCACAGGGAGCGGGCGGGCGACGGCGGAGTGTTTGGGGAGGACCTCCAGGACGGCGTCGAGCAGGTCACCCGTGCCCCGTCCGTGGAGTGCGGAGATGGGGTGCGGCTCGCCCAGACCGAGCGCCCACAGGTAGGTGGCGTCAGCCTCCTGGAGGGGGGAGTCCACCTTGTTGGCGGCCAGCACGACGGGACGGCCGGACCGACGCAGCATCTCCACGATGCGCTCGTCGGTGGCAGTCACCCCGACATTGGCGTCGACCACCAGCAGCACGGCATCGGCCATGCGCACCGCGACCTCTGCCTGTTCCGCCACCGAGCGGTCCAGGCCCCGCACATCGACCTCCCAGCCACCGGTGTCCACCAGGGTGAAGTCGCGTCCGGCCCACTCGGCCGGGTAGGACACACGGTCACGGGTCACTCCCGGGGTGTCCTGGACCACGGCCTCGCGACGCCCCAGGATCCGGTTGACCAAAGTGGACTTGCCGACGTTGGGGCGGCCCACCACTGCCAGGACAGGAAGTCCGGCAGGCAGGGCGAGCTCGGCAGCCTCCGCCTCCTCGCCGCGCAGCAGGGCGAGGTCGTCCTCGTCCAGGTCGTAGCCGTCCAGGCTGGCACGCATGGTGCGGGCGCGCGCCTCGACATCCGGACCCTCCAGCGGATCGGGAGTCTGCGGGGACGCCGCAGCGTCAGTGGCCTGCTGGGTGGGGGTGGACTCCTGCCCGGCGATGTCCCCGCTGGTGTCGCCACGGGAGGTGGGGGCGGCGTCGCGCGGGGTCGGGTTCGTCATCTGCTGGTCATCCACGGGCCAATCCTACGGGCGCATGCCCGCCCACTGCCCGGAGTGGGGGCGCGGGGTGCCGAGCATCACGCCGTCCAGGCTCGGGGGCACGCCGTGCCGTCCCGGAACAGTGACCTGCAGCGCATTCAGCGGGCCTGGATGCGTGGGTCCTGGTCCAGCACCTCCCGAGCCACCGGCACGTCGTTGTAGGCGTGCTTGATGCCCTGGACGTCCTGGTACCACTCCGCGCCCTTGCCGGTGATGAGGACCGTGTCCCCTGCCTCGGCGGCCAGCAGGGCGCGACGCACCGCATCTCGGCGACAGGTGGTCACCTCCGTGACCTCGTGCATGTCGGGACGGACCTCGCGGATGGCTCCCAGCAGTTCTGCGCGGATGGACGCGGCGTCCTCGGTGCGGGGGTTCTCGTCGGTCACCCACAGGACGTCCGCACCCCTGGCCGCGATCCTCGCCAGGTCCGGCCGCTTGGTGGCGTCCCGGTCGCCGTCGGTGCCGAACACCAACACCAGGCGGTTCCGGGTGAGTTCACGGATCGAGCGCAACGTCCATTCCAGCCCCTCAGGGGTGTGGGCGTAGTCGACGACCACCAGGGGTTGCAGGGAGGCGTCGTCGTTGACCTTCTGCATCCGACCCGGTACCTGGGGCGCGGCCTCGACAGCGTCGATGACCGCCTCCAGGTCCAGCCCCAGGCAGACCGCGGAGACGATGGCCACCACGGTGTTCTGGACATTCACCTCCCCGGGGACGGGGCATCCGACGCGATGCCCCACCCCGTGCGGATCCACCAGGGTGAAGACGGTGCGGGAGGAGCCCTTGTCCGCCCGGATCCCACGGACCTGCCACTGGGCGGGCGTGTCGGTGAGTGCGGAGACCGTCGTGACGGGCACCTCCGCCTCCCGCGCCAGGCGCTGACCCCACTCGTCGTCCACACACACCACCGCCTGTCGGGAGTGGGCCGGGGTGAAGAGCATCCGTTTGGCCTCGAAGTAGTGCTCCATGTCCCCGTAGTAGTCGAGGTGGTCGTGCTGGAGGTTCGTGAAGCCGGCGACATCGAAGACGATGTCATCCACCCGGTGCAGGCTGAGTGCGTGCGCGGAGGTCTCCACCACCGCCGCACCCTCACCGCTCTGCAGAGCCAGCGCCAGCAGGCGTTGGATGACGGGCGCCTCATTGGTGGTGTGTTCGGAGCGGATGTCCAGGCCGCCCACCAGCGTCTCCACCGTGCCGCACAGTGCGGCATCGGGGTGGTCGACCCCCAGGGCTGCCCGCATCAGATAGCTGGTCGTCGTCTTGCCATTGGTGCCCGTGATGGCCATCGTGCGCAGCTGGCGGGCCGGATGGGCGTAGATGGTGGCGGCCACGGGCGCGCATGCGGCTCGCGGATCCTCCACCACGACCACCGGCAGGTCGAGGACCTGTTCGCGTGCCCGGCGCGCCCCCTCGGGGTCGGTGAGGACGGCGACAGCACCCGCCTCGGCCGCCGCGTGGGCGAAGCGGATCCCGTGCTGGGTGTAGCCGGGGATGGCGACGAACAGCCAACCGGGGGCGATGTCATGGTTCGAAACCGTGATTCCCTTCACCTCGGTGTCCTGGGCGCGACCGTGTGGGCCGGGGATCCATTCGAGGACGTCAATGCCCTCCAGGGCGCGCTCCAGAGGCAGGGGGGTGACATGGGGACGGATGTCGGAAACCGTGGTCATGGCCGCCACTGTAGCGGCGTGGAGCACCGTCGCCCGACGCCGGGGCAGTGCGGATGTGGCGTTCGACCCCACACGTCGGGTCCCCGCCCGGACGGGGTGGGGACGTCGCATGTGGCGCTCCACCTCCTAGAATCAGCCCATGTACACCCTCACCCGCGCCGATGCCGCCCGTCGTTCGCAGGCCGTGGAGCTGGACTCCGTGGAGGTCCACCTCGACCTGTCGCGTGCCGGTGATCCCACTGAGACCTCCTACCCGGTCACCAGTGTCATCGGGCTCACCCTGCGTGAGCCCGAGACCTTCCTCGACGTGGTCGGAGAGGTCCGCGAGGTGCTGGTGGGGGAGGACCCCGTGCCCGTCGAGCACGACGGCGCGCGCCTGTGGCTGCGTGGCCTCCCCACGGACCGTCCCCTGCAGGTCACCGTCCACGCACGCTGCAACTTCTCACGCACGGGGGAGGGTCTGCACCGCTACGTGGACCCGGAGGACGCCCGCACCTACCTCTACACCCAGTTCGAACCCGCCGATGCCCGCAGGGCCTGGCCCTGTCTGGACCAGCCGGACCTCAAGGCCCGCTGGACCTTCCACGTCACCGCGCCCGAGCAGTGGGTCGTGGCCTCCAACGGAGCCGAGTCGAGGACCGGGCACACCCCGGCCCGCGGTGCCGGTCCCGACGATCCGCACACCACTCAGGGCTCACCCCAGGGCGCCCATCCCTCCCCGGCCACGCGCCCGACGGCGTCGCCCTCGTCGGTGATCCCCACCCGCACCCACCACTTCTGCACGACCCCGCCCCTGTCCAGCTACATCACTGCGGTGGTGGCGGGGGAGTGGGCCGTGGTCGAGGGCGGCACGTGGAGCGGTGGCGCGAGCGGTGAGGGGGGCGACGGTGGACACGTCGAGATCCCCCTGCGCCTCATGTGCCGACGCGCCCTGGCGCCCCCCATGGACTCCGAGGACCTGCTGGCAGTGACTCGTGCGGGGCTGGACTTCTACCACCGCCACTACGGCACCACCTACCCCTGGGGCACCTACGACCAGGTGTTCGTCCCGGAGTACAACCTCGGTGCCATGGAGAACCCCGGGTGCGTGACCTTCAACGAGCACTACCTCTCACGCGACACCCCCACCTTCGCCCAGCGTCAGGACCGCGCCAACACGATCCTCCACGAGATGTGCCACATGTGGTTCGGGGACCTGGTCACCCCGCGCTGGTGGGGAGACCTGTGGCTCAAGGAGTCCTTCGCCGACCACCAGGGCACCTTCGCCGCCGCCGCAGCCACTCCCTACACGGGAGAGTGGGCGGCCTTCGCGGTGGGCCGCAAGGCCTGGGCCTACGAGCAGGACCAGTACCCCACGACCCATCCCATTGCCGCGGACGTGCCCGATCTGGACGCCGCGAAGAACAACTTCGACGGCATCACCTATGCCAAGGGTGCCGCCGTGCTCAAGCAGTTGGTCGCCTGGGTGGGGGAGGAGGCCTTCTTCGCGGGGGCCCGCGCCTACTTCCGCGACCACGCCTTCTCCTCCGCCACCCTGAGGGACCTGCTGGCAGCGCTCACAGACGCCTCGGGGGTGGACCTGTCGCAGTGGGAGGAACTCTGGCTGCACACGTGCGGTCCCTCCGTCCTCCAGGTGCGCACCGACATCGACGAGGGCGGGGCCGTGCGTTCCCTGGACCTCCTGCAGGCACCGGCGCGTGGTGGCGAGGCAGTCCTGCGTCCACATTCGCTGGTCGTCTCGACGTGGGCGCTGCGCGGGGGCGCACTCGAGCGCACCCACCGGTTCCCGGTACGCACCCACGGCGAGCATGCCCCGGTGGACCCGGACGGGGTCCTGGACCACCCGGGCGCTGCAGCGGATCTGGACCTGGTCGTGGTCAATGACGAGGACCTCACCTATGCCGTGGCCCGCCTGGACGAGCGGTCCACGGCCACAGCACTGTCGGCAATCGGCACCTGTGGGGATCCCCTGACCCGGGCGGTGGTGTGGGCGAGCCTGTGGAACGCCGTGCGCGACGGGCTGACGGACCCCCGGGCACTGGTGCACTCGATCCTGGCTCAGGCACCGCAGGAGGGGGCCGACGCAGTGGCCGAGCGTCTGCTGGCCATGGCGCTGGTGGCGATGCAGACCTACACGCGGGGGTCGCGCCGGGACGACCTGGTGCGCACCGGATCCCGGCGTGCGCTGGAGCTGCTGGAGGGTGGAGCACTTGCCCCCGATCGGGCGCGTTCCTGGGCACGCTTCCTCACCCTGATGGGCACCGGGAGCCGGGCTCTGCCCGAAGACGCGGTGCACTTCGTGGAGCGCCTCGCCTCGAGCCAGGCACCCGGAGTGACGGTGGGGCCCGAACTCGCGTGGCGGGCGCGCACGGCACTGGCCTCGACCGCACGGGTGGATCGCACCGACCTGGACGACTGGTTGCAGGCGGCTCCCACGGGTGAGGCGCGCACCTGGCACGCCCGCTCCGTCGCAGCCCTGCCCGACGCCGACGTGCGTCAGCGGGCGTGGAGTGCGGTCGTTTCAGGAGACTTGTCGAATGAGACGATGTCGGCCACCCTGTGGGGCCTCGCACACTCCGCGTGGCAGGGGGAGGGAACCCAGGAGGCCTTCCTGCGCGAAGTGCTGGACTTCTGGGCCGACCACTCCATCGGGATGGGCATCCGATTCGTGAACGGGGCCTTCCCCGACCAGGTCGACATCGACGACCCGTCGCGCTGTCGGGACACCCAGGAGCTGCTGGAGCGGTGGATCCGTGACCACCAGGACGCCCCGGCAGCGCTGCGCAGGCTCATGGTGGAGGGCGTCGACGACCGCAGGCGCGCCATCTCGGTGCAGGAGGCATGGTGAGCGCGCCGCGTCCGCCCGCGGGCTCAGAGGACCCGGGGGTGGGGGCA
>JAKECL010000525.1 GCA_030460725.1 Propionibacterium sp. | reverse complement strand
TCCTGCCCCCAGGTCTCGTGGGGGGAGGAGACGCAGTTGGCTCCGCCCCGCAAGCCTCGGGCTTTCATCGTTGGGGTGTCTCGAGGGGTGGGAGACAAACTGAGGAGTGCTCCTGATCTGGGAAAATGCGGGTAGTTGAGATCCGATTTCCGTCCAGAAGTGGAGCACCCCTCAGGTGAAGAAGACTACCGGGTTCTACCCTGCCGTGTCCCCCAAGGTCCGTCCCTCGAGCGCGGTGGGCCAGGCGGGCGGCGCGCTCCTGGTGGAGACCGTGGGAGCCCTCGGATTGGAGGGGACCTTGTCGCGTGCCTTGGCCCCGTGGCGCAAGCCCCTGTCCTCCCACGACCCCGCCAAGATCGTCCTCGACCTGGCGCTCACTCTCGCCCTGGGTGGGGACTGTCTGGCTGACATCAACATGGTCCGCTGTGAGCCGGGTGTCTATGGGCGCGTGGCCTCAGATCCCACGGTCTCGCGGGTGATCCAGACCCTGGCCGGTGATGCCGACAAAGCCGTGCGGGCCATCAACAAGGCTCGCGCCTGCGTGCGGGAGCGGGCGTGGGATCTTGCCGGGTCCCAGGCACCCGACCATGGGTGCACGGCGAAAAAGCCGCTCATCGTCGACCTGGACGCCACCCTCCTCACCTCCCACTCGGACAAGGAGCAGGCTGCGCCGACGTTCAAGAGGGGATACGGATTCCATCCCTTGTGTGCCTTCGTTGACCACGGGGAGGGCGGGACGGGGGAGCCGCTGGCCGTACTACTGCGCCCCGGCAACGCCGGCAGCAACACTGCCCGCGATCACATCCAGGTCATCCGCTCCGCCCTGGCCCAACTGCCCGGACACTCACCCAAATGGAGGGGCAACAAGAGTGTCCTGGTCCGCACCGACGGGGCCGGCGCCACCCATGACCTCACCAAGTGGCTCACCACGCGGCGCCTGTCCTACTCATTGGGGTTCACGCTGCCCCACGACACCCCCGACCTCCTCCACCAACTGCCCCAGGAAGCGTGGAGTCCAGCCCTGGACGCCGACGGCCAAGTCAGGCAGGGGGCGTGGGTCGCGGAACTCACCGGAGTCATGGACCTCACCTCATGGCCCACAGGTATGCGCGTCATCGTGCGGAAAGAACGCCCCCACCCCGGAGCTCAGTTGCGTTTCGAGGATGTGGACGGCATGAGGATCACGGCGTTTGCCACCAACACGACACCCGGTGGACCCCACCAGCAGATCCCTGACCTGGAACTGCGTCACCGGCGTCGGGCCCGCTGTGAGGACCGCATACGCCTGGCCAAGGAAACGGGGCTACGCAACCTGCCCTTGTACTCCTTCAACCAGAACCGCATCTGGGTCCACATCGTCCAACTCGCACTCGACCTCACCGCCTGGATGCAGACCCTCGCCCTCACCCACCACGAGGCCCGCAGGTGGGAGGTCAAACGGCTGAGGTACCGCCTCTACCAGGTCCCAGCCGTCCTCACCCGCCACGCCCGAGCGCGCATCCTCAACCTCGCCGACCACCATCCCTACGCCAGCCTTCTGGCCGATGCGATCACCACACTCCGCTCCCTGACACCGACCCTCGACACCAGCTGACCAGTCAACACCCGAACCACTCACCCACAGCCCCGAGCACCACCTGGACCCAGGAATCCCGCCCACCGCCAACGACATGGCGGCAAACGCCATACCCACCAGCAACAATGGGGCTCACACAACGGCACCGACGCCGCCCTCACA
>JAKECL010000524.1 GCA_030460725.1 Propionibacterium sp. | reverse complement strand
AGACCACGAAGACGTGTTGGCTGCCAGTCGTGAGATGTCCACCATTCCCCCGCTGGTCTGATTGATGACCCGCACACCGGTCTTGTCCGCAGCCAGGACCTGCTTGCCTGTCCCGTCGTAGAACTCCATGTAGGGCCCCGCTGGGGACACGGCGAGGAGCGCGCGCCCGTTCGAACTGTTGTTGGGTGTGGTGATCTGCACCCCATAGGTGTCCCCGACCCCGACCTGGCCGGACAGAGGCCCGATGCGCACCATGGGAAGCGAGCCGCCGCCCGCCTCGAACAGGCCGCCACGCAGGATGATGCCCGTGATCACGTTGGCCAGAAGGTCCTCGGTGATGGTGGCGTTGCCTGCCACCAGCATGTCAGTGGTGACCTTCGCGAAGCTCGCGAGCTTGGCCCACAGTTCGTTGCTGGCCTTGATGTTGGCAGCAAGTACCCCCTCAGGTCCGATCTCCGTCGTGCCCACCGTGCCGGGGACGAGAATCTTGCCTGCCATCCACAGGTAATCCACCCACCCGCCGGTCCCTGTCGCGGTGGCGCGCTTCATGCCGATCATGCGGCCGGAGGAGTCAAGGGGGAACCACAACTGGCCCACCACCGTCGCGCTGGGGGTGGACTGCTGGACGAACGGGGGGACGGCCGCCAGGGCCGCGTTCGCCACGTTGGTCGCCGCGACCGCCTTGTTGAAAGCGCTCTTCGCCGCCTCGTAGCTGGAGGATTTCGACACGGCCGAGTAGTCGAAGGTGCCGTCGGTGAAGACCGTGAGGTCAACCGTGTAGAGGGTGGTGGTGGAGCCCTCCGTGTAGGTCGGCTCCGCCGTCACCCACGGGGAGGGCGCGGGGTTCGCGGTGGGCGCTGCGGGCGGGTTGAGGGTCGAGGACTGGAGTAGGTAGTAGCGGCGCACGTTCGCCACATCCGTCAGCGTGGCCAGCGTGACATCATCACGCGCCTTCACAGCCATGACGACCCCCCCCGCACGTCATCCACCCGGACCGCGCTCACGTTCGCGCGCAGGAGTACGGCCATGGTGGACGCCCCGGCGGGGACTGGCACGTCGAAGCGATCGACCACCCACTTCTGCCCACCGGACGACACCGTGCCCAGCACAACGGGATCATCGCCATCGAAGACGGCCGACACCGTGACCGACCGAGACGAGTCGTAGGAGTTGTTGGCCAGTTCAACCCACGCCGTGGTGCGCCCGACGACCGAGATGGGGGCGGACTGCATGACAGCGTTCTGTTCCATGCGCAGCATCCGTGCGCCCTCGTAGGGCGCTACCCACGCGGCGTCCGATGCGTCGACAATCGATGCGGTGCCGGATACCGTGGTCCAGGCCCCGCTGGACTCGAACCCCCCATTGTCCAGGAGGTTGTCTGAGAGTGATCCCATGCGCTCAGTCCTCCAGTGTTGCGGTGTACGAGGCCTTCCCCGTGACCTGACCAGCGTCAATCGTCAGAGTCGTTCCGGTGGCGACCGCAGTTGAGCCACCGTCCTTGTACCACTTGATCGAGCCCTGAGCAGTCAGTTCTCCACCCGTCAACTCCTTGCCCGCCTTGTACACGTGAGCCGTCAGGACAGTCGCAATGCTGGAGTTCTTGAAGATGAACCCGTTGCTCGACGTGACCACGAGGGTCAGCGCGTCCGCACCGTCCGAACCGTCCACGCCAGCGCGAGCCACGCTGTACGTGGTGCTGATCGCGTTGTCTGTGTAGGTCGTCACTGTCCGGGTCCACA
>JAKECL010000523.1 GCA_030460725.1 Propionibacterium sp. | reverse complement strand
GGCCACCTCGCAGAGCCCCCGAACCACCGCAGCGGTCCCCGCCGACGCGACGCAGGCTGCCCACGGTGGGCGCCCGGGCGACAAGGAGCTGCCGTGACCACCCCCGACCTCCCGACCCGCGTGTGGGCACCGGATGCCGCGGTCATGGAACTGGTGACACCAACCGTCGCGTCAGGGACCCCGGACCCGGCTTCCCGCATCCCCATGACCCGCCGGGACGGGGGGTGGTGGGCGGGACCCGATCTGCCCCCGGGTACCGACTACTGGTTCTCACCCGACGGCAAGGGCCCTTTCCCAGACCCCCGTTCACGCTGGCAGCCCGCGGGCGTGGACGGCCCGTCGCGGATGTGGAGTGCCGCGGACCACGAGTGGGTCCCCTCCCCCGACCGCGAGGTCCTGGGCTCGGTCTTCTATGAGCTCCACGTCGCCACCTTCACCCCCGGCGGAACCCTGACCAGCGCCATCGCACATCTGGACGACCTGGTGGAGTTGGGCGTCGACGTGGTCGAACTGATGCCCCTGGCCCAGTTCTCCGGTGAGTTCGGGTGGGGCTACGACGGGGTCGACCTCTTCGCCGTGCACCAGGCCTACGGTGGCCCCGACGCCCTGGTGACCTTCGTCGACGCCGCACACCGACGCGGACTGTCGGTGTGCCTGGACGTCGTCCTCAACCACCTGGGGGCCTGGGGAAACCATCTCTCGTGTTTCGCCCCCTACTACACGCAGCGTCACCACACGCCCTGGGGCCCGGGCTTCGACCTGGACGGCCCCCACTCCCACGAGCAACGCCGCTTCCTGCTGGACGTGTGCCGCAACTGGCTGGTGGACATGCACGTGGACGCACTGCGCCTGGACGCGGTCCATGCCATCCACGACGATTCGCAGACCCACCTGTTGGCGGAGCTGGCCGAAGAGGTCTCGCGGTGGGAGGAGCTCAGCGGGCGCGACCTCACCCTGATCGCGGAGTCGGACCTCAACGACGTGCGCATGGTGGAGGTCCCAGAGGCCGGAGGCCTGGGGATGGATGCGCAGTGGGCCGACGACGTCCACCACGCCCTCCACGTGGCCTTCACCGGGGAGACCCAGGGCTACTACGCGGACTTCGCCGATCCCCACGCGCTGCGCCGCACCCTGGAGGACGTCTTCCACCACGACGGCACCTGGTCGAGCTTCCGGGGCCGGAACTGGGGTGCCCCGGTCCCTCGTGACCTGGACCGGCGTCGCTTCGTGGTCTACTTCCAGGACCACGACCAGGTCGGCAACCGCGCTCGCGGGGACCGCCCCTCCCAGCACCTGGCGGACGCCCAGCTGGCGGGTGCGGCCGCGGTGGTGCTGCTGGGCACCTTCACCCCCATGCTGTTCCAGGGCGAGGAATGGGGCACACGCACCCCCTTCTGCTTCGTGGCCGACCAGGAGAGCCCGGAGCGGGCACAGATGGTTCGCGAGGGCAGGGCGGCGGAGTTCGGCTCCCACGGCTGGGAGGGCGAGGTCCCGGATCCCACGTCACGTGCGACCCTGGAGTCCTCCGTCCTCGACTGGTCGGAACGCTCGGACCCCCGCTGTGCCCGGATGCTCCGGTGGTACCGCCGGATGATCTCCCTGCGTGGGGGGCTGAGCGATGCCCGCTCCGGCACACGCCAACGGCTGGGCAGGCTCGGCGACGCCCTCGTCCTCGTCCGCCCCGGACTGGCGCTGGCGCTGGACCTGCGTGGACAGGCGCTGCCCGACGGGCTCACGCCCACCGACCCCG
>JAKECL010000522.1 GCA_030460725.1 Propionibacterium sp. | reverse complement strand
GGACGGGGCAACGCCTGAACCGGACCTGGGGTCCCCTGCCGGGGCGGTGAACGAGGTGACGGGGACCTGCATAC
The DNA here is from genome assembly GCA_030460725.1 of Propionibacterium sp. Taxonomy (GTDB): domain Bacteria; phylum Actinomycetota; class Actinomycetes; order Actinomycetales; family Actinomycetaceae; genus Pauljensenia. The sequence continues at coordinate 1,678 of JAKECL010000522.1, read as the reverse complement.
TCCTGGCCAGGAGCCCGTTGAGCCGGGAGACCAGTGCTTCCTCGGGGGAGCGGTGCCCTGCGGAGCGTCCGGGCAGACCCTCCCAGGAGGTGAGCGGGACATCGACATGGGCGACCTGGTGCTGGGCGTGGACCCCCGCGTCCGTGCGCCCGGCAACTGTGAGTCTCACGGATGTGCGTGCCAGCGTGGACAGAGCCGCGGTCAGCTCGCCCTCGACCGTGCGCAGACCGGGTTGGGCAGCCCAGCCGTGGAAGAGCCTGCCGTCATAGGCCAGGTCCAGTCGCACCCGCACGCTGGCAGAGGTCTCCTCCCCTCCCCCGTTCACAGGGACCAGGCCCGCACACCGCCGACGATGCCGGCGTCGTTGGGGACCATGACCACGTCCTCGCCCATACGCACCCGGTTGGTCGTGGTGATGCGCTTGGAGTTGCCGCCACCGATGTAGAGGCGGTCCCACATGTACATGGGGCGCAGTCCCTCCACCACGCGGCGGACGCGGCGCGACCAGTGGGCGTCCCCCAGACGCAGTCGCTCGTGTTCGCCGATGTAGTCGTCGTAGGTCAGACCCCAGCGCACGAAACCCTGGGAGACCTCGACGTGGGGAGCCAGGTGCCCGGCGTCGAAGACCGAGTTCCCGAGCCCTGTGCCCAAGGTGATGATCATCTCCAGGCCCTTGCCCGCAATGACTCCGGCTCCGGCCACCTCGGCATCGTTGAGGACCAGCGTGGGCAGCCCGAGGGCCGAGGACAGGGCGCGGCGCATGTCGAAGTGGTCCCAGGCCGCCACGAGGTCAGGGACGATCTTGGAGCGCGGCCCCTCCCGAGTGATGTAGTGCGGAGTGGCGATGACGACACCGTGACGGATCATGCCGGGGATCCCCATGGTCACACGGGTGGCGATGGGCAGGGAAGCGGCCAGGTCCTGGACCGTTCTCACCAGCAGCTCGGGTGGCAGCGGGTAGGGCGTGGGCGTGCGCCGCGCGGGCGCGGTCAGTGTGCCCCCCTCATCGACGACGGACGCCTTGATCCCCCCGCCACCGCAATCCACGGCCAGGGTCATCTCCTCGGACATGCCCCCACCCTACTGGCCCGCCGGCCTCGCTCCGGGGAACGACGGGAGCCGACGAGGCGCACCCGGAACGTGACAGTCCGAGCACTGACGGTCGAGACACGTGGGAGTGACCCGTCACAGGAGCCAGACGATGCAACACCCCTGGGCACGAGACGAGGGGCCGGAGGCGACCATGTGGGCGCCACCGGCCCCTCAGGTGATCACGCCCTCAACGGAGGACGGGATCAGCCGATCACTTCTCCTCGGCCTCTTCGGCTGCAGTGGCCGCCTCACCGGCGGCCTCCGCGACCTCGTCCGCCTCATTGGCCTTGGCCAGGTCACCCTGCTCACGTGCCTCCTCGGCACGCTCGAAGGCGGCGTCGGCGGCCTTCTCGGCATCCTCGGCCCCGCCCGCGGCCTCGGAGTGGGTCTCAGCCTTCTCCACGGAGGACTCTGCCTGTTCGGCGGCGTCGACCTCCTTGCCGGCCTCGGCGGCCAGTTCGTCGGCCTCGTTGGCCTTGGCCAGGTCGCCGGCCTCGCGCGCTTCCTCGGCCCGCTCGTCGGCGGCGGCCACGGCCGGCGCGGCCGCCCCGGCCCCCCGGGTGTGAGCCGGCACCCCCCGCGCCGC
>JAKECL010000521.1 GCA_030460725.1 Propionibacterium sp. | reverse complement strand
GGTCATTTAGGTAAGGCGTTGCTAACCTATTTCCGTCGTCGGCACACAGCCGGGGACCGACGGCCCGTCAGGGGCCCGACGCATCGACCAGAGGAGCCCCATGCGAGCCCGCCCTGCCCGACTCTTCACCGCACTCACCGCCCTGGTGGCGGCAGGCACCCTTGCCGCCTGCTCCGGAGGCTCCCCCCAGTCCGGACAGTCCGGACAGCCCGGGGCCGCCGGTGCCAGCCTCACCACGCAGTCCGGCGGTTCGACCTCCAGCGGCGAATGGCCGCGCACGGTCGCCCACGAGAAGGGCGAGCTGAAGCTGGATGCGCAGCCCCAGCGCATCGTCTCCACCTCGATCTCCGCCACCGGCACCCTGCTGGCCATCGACGCGCCCGTTGTGGCCAGTGCGGCCACCTCCCCCTCGAACATCACCGACGACCAGGGGTTCTTCTCCCAGTGGTCCGAGGTCGCCCAGGAACGTGGCGTCGAGGTGCTCTACCCGAACCTTGAGTTCGACATGGAGTCCCTCATTGCCGCCGATCCCGACCTCGTCGTCGTCTCAACGTCGGGCGCAGACTCCGTCGTCGACCAGTACGACCAGATCGCCGCGCAGTTCCCGACCATCGTCGTGGACTACTCCAAGCAGACCTGGCAGGACCTGGCCACGGAACTGGGTGAGGCAACCGGGCACGAGGCGGACGCCCAGAGTGCCATCGACGACTTCGACTCCAAGGTGAGCGAGGCAGCCGCGAAGATCACTGCCCCGGCCGGTGGCGCTGCCATCGTCTCCTTCAACGGTCCCGGCGCGGACCAGGGCGTGGCCAAGAAGACCGGCCCCCACGCACAGCTCCTGGAGTCCTTGGGGGTCGAGGTCCACGAAGCGCCCGAAGACCTCGACACCAGTGAGCGCCCCCGCTCCGACTTCGCCTTCGTCACCCTGGAGAACCTGTCCCAGGCCATCTCCGGCGACGCGGTCTTCCTGCTCTCGGGCACCCCGGAGACCGTCGCCGCCTTCGAGGCCGAGCCCGTCCTGGCCAATGTCGCGGCCGTGAACTCGAAGAAGGTCTACCCCCTGGGCCCGACGTCCTTCCGGATCGACTACTACTCCGGACAGCAGTTCATCGACGCAGTGGTCCAGGCACTGGGCTGACACCGTGGCGTCCGAGAGCCTGACGCAGGTGGGGAGCCCCGCACCGGTCCATTCCGGTGCGGGGCCCTCCGCTGCCCGCGCCCGCCAGGGCGATCCCGCGCACACGCCGTCGCGGCACCACCGGCGCAGACTCTCCCGACCCCCCGCGCGCGTTCCCCCCGTGGTTCAGTCGGACGACGCCCACCACTCGCAGGTCCCCCCGACCCGATCCCCTGCTGAGTCACATGTCCCCGGAGCGCGCCGCTCCCTGCTGCTGGTCCTCCTGGTGGTTCTGGTCCCCCTGGCTGCAGCCAGCCTGGCCGTGGGATCCCGGGTTGTCCCCCTGGAGACCGTTGTGGCAGCCCTGCGCGACTTCTCCCCCACCGACGATGCCCAGTTGGTGGTCCGGGAGCTCCGCCTGCCCCGCACCTTCATCGCCGTCCTTGCTGGAGCAGCCCTGGGACTCGCCGGTGCCCTCATGCAGACGCTCACCCGCAATGCGCTGGCGGAACCCGGCACCCTGGGCGTCAACTCCGGCGCGGCAGCCGGTGTCGTCATAGGCCTGGGCCTCACCGGGAGCTCCTCCGTCGTCGTGTACGTCTGGTTCGCCTTCGCAGGTGCTGCGCTGGCCTCGCTGC
>JAKECL010000059.1 GCA_030460725.1 Propionibacterium sp. | reverse complement strand
GTGCGGGCGTGCGCCAGGGAGTAGATCCGGGCGGAGAGCGAACCGGTGGGACGCCCCGTGCGGGACTCCTCCGTGTCCTCCTCGTCGAGGGAGTCCTCGAGGTCCTCCTCCAGGGGGATGTCGATGCTCTCGCGGTGGCCGCGTGCGGCGTTGAGCTGGTCCAGCAGCGCGTCACGGGCGCGCAGGTCCGCGTCGCCCTCGTCCACGGGGTGCTCGGGCCTCGCGGGCAGTGGGGTGAAGACGGCGGAGACGGGGGAGGGAGCCGCTGTCTCGGTCAGCCAGCGGGCCTCCTGGTCGACGGCCTCCACCGCAGTCGCGGAGGGGGCCATCCTCCAGTGGGCGGCGTGCTCGGCGGCCCCCTGCAGGAAGGTGAGGGCGATCTCCCAGGGGCCCTCGTCAGCCCGGCGCGCTGACCAGACGAGGGAGGCGGGATCCACTCCGCGAGCGGCCAGCCGGTCCACCACGAGGTCACCCATGACGGGAGCGTCGCGGTCCCCCCCGACGTGGGAGTCGAGCGCGCGCGTGAGCATCCACTCCTTCTCCGCGGCCACCGGGGCCTCGAAGCGTCTGATGTGGGCGATGTCCATGGAGGACTCCCGTGCCAACTCCTCCGCGGTCAGGCCGCTGCGCAGCAGCGCCTGGATCTCACGGGGACGCAGGGGGCGCTGCTGCGGGGTGGTGACGGACTCCAGGCGCGGTCGGTCCCGTCGCACGGCACCGCGCAGCTCATCGGTGATGGGTACGCTGTAGCGTTCCCCCTCGGCGTCGGTCATGACCAGGGACTGGCCATCCGCACCGGTTCCGAGCAGCTCGAGCTCGATCATGGGCACCTCCTGAACCTCTCCACACGGCATGGTGTCAGAGTCATGGGGCGCCCGCCCGACGCGGGGTGGGCGTGTCCGGGAACTCGATGGCGTGGGCCCGCCCCAAGTGTTACCATCCCTGCGCCGAGCACCCCCGTCGCGGACGCACCGCTGGGGACCGTCACTGAGTTGAGGAGACAGGGTGGCCACTGACTACGATGCACCACGCAAGACGGATGACGACGTCGCCGAAGACTCCATTGAGGAGCTGAAGGCGCGCCGCAACGACGCAGGATCCAACGACGTCGACGAGGACGAGAACGAGGCTGCGGAGAACTACGAACTCCCCGGGGCCGACCTCTCCAAGGAAGAGCTGACCGTCCACGTCGTCCCCCGCCAGGAGGACGAGTTCACCTGCTCACACTGCTTCCTGGTCCACCACGCCTCCCAGCTGGCCTACCTCGACGACAACGGTCTGCCCGTGTGCAAGGAGTGCGCGGCCTGAGACACGTTCCCGGGGGTGGACGCCCTCGGGACCACCGGGACGCCCCACCGTCCCCGCCACCGCGTACGGTGGTGGCTGCATGCACCACCGGAAGGAATGGGACCGCCAATGTTCGGGCGTTCACGCCACAAGCAGGACCCCACCGCAGGGGACGAGGACGTCTCCACCGCTGCGGGGGGCCTTCCGACACTTTCCGACGATGACCCCGTGTGGCAGGAACCGGGGCCGCGCAGCGCGGACGAGGTGGACACCACCAGCGGCTACGTCGACATGGGGTCCCTGTTGATCCCCGCGGTCCCCGGTATGCAGCTGCGCACGCAGCTGGCCCAGGACGGTCGCACCGTCCTGCGCGCACTGGTGGTGCTGGGAGCCTCCGGCATCCAGATCAGCGTCGCCGCGGCCCCGCGTTCGGGTGGGGTGTGGGAGGAGGTCCGCGACCAGATCCGTGCCGGCATGGAGGCCGACGGCGCCACCGTCCAGCAGACGAGCACACGCTATGGCGAGGAGCTCCTGGCCGACATGCCCGTCGTCCTGCCCGATGGCTCCCACGCCACCTCACGCATGCGCGTCATCGGACGTGAGGGACCACGCTGGTTCGTGCGCCTGGACGTCCTGGGGCCCGCAGCGCAGTCCCCGGAGGCCGGGGTCGAGGTGGAGAAGGTCATCGATCGCATGGTCGTGGTGCGCGACGACCACCCCCGCGCACGCCTGGACCTGCTTCCCCTCCACGTCCCCGAGGGGGCCGTGGAGGTCCCGGATGTCTGAGCGGGGACGGGGGCGTCCCGCCCGTCCACGGTCCCTGCTGGAGCGGTTGCGCCGACGCTGGTCGGGCAGCTCGCGGGAGGCGACCGAGGCCGATGACGAGCTGCGCAGCCAGCGCTCGCGTGGCACCATCCCGATCTCCCAGGTGCGTGAGCGGCAACGGGTCGTGGTCTCCGGCGTCCTGCAGTCCATCACCTACTCGCCGGTGGACGGCCCGGTGCGCCTGCTGGCCACCCTCTACGACGGGACGGGCACCATCGAATTGCGCTGGCTGGGCCGACGCACGATCCCGGGTGTCTCCGTGGGCCGCCACCTCGAGGTCGAGGGCACCGCATCGCTGCACATCGACCACCTGGTGCTCATCGATCCCCTCTACCGGCTGCTGGCCCCGGGGGCGGCATGAGGCGCCCGGGCGGCCCGCAGCGCGGCGACGGGGAGAAGGGGGAGGCTCCGGAGAGGATCATGGAGGCCCCTCTCACGCAGGAGGCAGCTGCGCGATCCGACAAGGGCTCGGGCGCTCCTGCGACCGGTGTCCCCACCACCTCCGGTCTGCGCCTGCCCGACTGGGCAACAGGCATGGACCGGCAGACCTTCTCCTTCGCGGCCACGGTGGGTGGATGGCGCGGGGTCGTGGAGTCGGTGGCCCCGGGCCTGGTCTTCGTCCTCCTCTACGTGCTCACCCGTGACCTCGTGTGGACCCTGGGGGGAGCGGCTGGTCTGTCCCTGGTGTTCTGTGTGGCGCGCCTGGTGCGCGGACAGGCCCTCACCCAGGCACTCTCCGGGCTGCTGGGTGTGGGGATCGGTGTCGTCTGGGCGTGGGCGTCGGGGCGTGGGGAGAACTACTTCGCGTGGGGCATGGTCTCCGCCGGCGTGTTCACCCTGGTCCTCCTGGTCTCGCTCCTGGCAGGCCGCGCCCTGGTGGGGGAGGTTGCCGGGCTTGTGTGGGACCTCCCGCCGCGCTGGCGTACGGATCCCTTGATGGCACCCCTGCGCAGGCGCTGCACGACCCTGACCTGGTTGTGGACTGCCATGTTCGCCCTCCGTCTGGGTGTGCAGTGGCCCTTGTGGCACGCCGGGGAGATCGCGGCACTGGGAGTGGCGAAGCTCCTGCTGGGTGTGCCCCTCTTCGCCCTGGTGTGCTGGGTGACCTGGGTGGGGCTGCGTCCGGTCGCCCATCTGCACCACGGCCCGCACCTGGCCGAGGTGGGGCCGGAGGACTCCGGCGACTGAGCCCCCTGCGCTGACCGTGGGTCGGGCGGAGCAGGGCGTCACCTGCGGCGCGTGGGCCGGGGCGTGGGTGCGGGCCGGGTCGTGGCCGTCCTTCCCTCACCCCCCTTCACGAGGGCGACGTCGGCATCCCTCAGGCCCGGGCGGAGGACTCCTGCGCGGTGGGTGTGACCAGACGGGCCAGGCGGCCCAGGGCTCCCGCATCGTCGTCGGGCACCAGGAGCAGCAGTTCGTCCCCCGCCTCCAGGACGTCGTCCAGCGAAGGAGTGATCGGGCGGCCGTCACGCAGCAGGGCTGTGAGCACGGTGCGTCCGGGCAGTGCCATGTCCTCCACACGGTGCCCCTTGAGCGGGGAGTCCGCGGGGAGGACCAGGGCATACATGGAGACCTCAGCGCCGTTGAAGGTGAACAGGCGGATCGGTGTCCCCTCGGAGACCGCCTCCTCGACCAGGGCGGTCATGATGCGTGGGGTCGAGACCGGCACGTCGACGCCCCAGGATGCGTCGAAGAGCCACTCGTTCTTCGGATTGTTGATACGGGCCAGGACCCGGGGCACCCCGAACTCCGCCTTGGCCAGCAGGGAGATGACCAGGTTCGCCTTGTCATCCCCGGTGGCAGCCACCAGGACATCGGCCTCACGCACGCCGGCGTCGGCCAGCACCTCGGGGGAACAGGCATCAGCGAGCACCCAGTCGGCGTCTGCGACCGATGCCACACGCATCTGGTCGGGCTGGTTGTCGATGAGGGTGACCTCGTGGGAGTGCTCCAGGAGCTCCAGTGCGACGAAGCGGCCGACGGAGCCGGCGCCCGCGATGACGATCTTCACGTCAGTCCTCCAGGTGAGGGGCCTGCGTGAGCACGTCGCGCAGGGGGACGGGGTCGGTGCCGGACACGGCGAAGATCAGTTCGTCGTGTTCCTGGACCACCAGGTCGGGGCGGGCCGGCTGGATGGCGCCCAGGCGCGAGACGAAGGCGAGTCGCGCGCCCGCCAGCTCCTCCACCAGCGGGAAGGCGGTGCCGTACCAACTGGGGACGGGCATGACGGTGACCAGTGACACCAGTCCGGTCGGATGGGCCCACACCACGTCGGCATCGGGAGGCATGAGCCAGCGCATGACCGCCTCGGAGGTACGCCGCACGGTGGCCACGGTGGGGATCCCCAGGCGTTCGTAGACCGCGGCGCGTGTGGGGTCGTAGATGCGGGCGACCACACGCTCCACGTGGAAGGTCTCGCGGGCCACGCGCGCGGCGATGATGTTGGAGTTGTCGCCGTTGGACACGGCGGCGAAGGCGTAGGCGTCCTTGATGCCCGCCTGACGCAGGGCATCGCGGTCCATGCCCAGTCCGGTGACCCGGCGTCCGGAGAAGTCCGCGGGGAGCCGACGGAAGGACTGGGGGTCTGAGTCGATGACCGAGACGGAGTGACCGTCCCCGTCGAGGGCGGAGGCGATCATGGCCCCGACCCTGCCGCATCCCATGATGACGAAGTGCACGGGGCCACGCTACCCGCACCGCGACCTCCCGGGGTACTCACGTGGCACGACGGCGGGTACGCTTGGCCACCGTGCAGGATGCCATCGACCGCCTCAAGAGGGTGCTCATCGGGCGACCCATGAGGTCGGACTCCGTGGGCGGACAGCTGTTGCCCAAGCGCATCGCGCTGCCCGTCTTCGCCTCGGACGCACTGTCCTCCGTCGCCTACGCCCCCGATGAGGTCCTCCTCACCCTGGCGTTGGCCGGAGGCCTGGCCGTGGGCCAGTCACTGTGGATCGGCCTGGCCGTCGTGGTCGTGCTGGTCGTCGTGGTCCTGTCCTACCGTCAGACCGTCCACGCCTACCCGTCGGGGGGCGGGGACTACGAGGTCGTCTCCACGAACCTGGGTCCCACCGCAGGTCTGTTCGTCGCCTCCGCACTCCTGGTGGACTACATCCTGACGGTTGCGGTCTCCATCTCCTCGGGTGCCCACTACCTGACCACAGCGGTTCCCTCCCTGGCGGGCCGCGAGGTTCCCATTGCGGTCACCCTGATCGTCATCCTCTCCGTGCTCAACCTGCGGGGGTTGCGTGACGCGGGCGGCGCCTTCGCGGTTCCCGCCTACCTCTACATGTTCGCCATCGGGTTGTTGGCCGTGGTCGGAATGGTCCAATTGGCCAGCGGAAACCTGGGTGCGGCGCCGACGGCGCAGTACGAGGTCGTGCCCACACCTGACCACGCCTCGGGCCTGGTGGGGCTGGGAGGCGCCTTCCTGCTCATGAGGGCCTTCTCCTCGGGATGTGCGGCCCTGACCGGGGTGGAGGCCATCTCCAACGGTGTCCCCGTCTTCCGGCGGCCGAAGTCCCGCAACGCCGCGGCGACACTGGCCATGCTCGGTGCGATTGCCGCGACGATGCTCATGTCGATCCTGTTCCTTGCCCGCGAGGCCGGGGTGCGCATCGTCGACGACCCGGCCACCCAACTGACCCTGGACGGGCATGCGGTGGGAGCCGATGTGCACGTGGACCCGGTGATCGGGCAGCTGGCCGCCACGGTCTTCGGGCAGGGCTCGCCCCTGTTCCTGCTGGTCACCGTGGTCACGGGCCTGATCCTGGTGCTGGCCGCGAACACCGCCTTCAATGGTTTCCCCACATTGGCGTCCGTGCTGTCCCGGGATGCCTTCCTGCCGCGCCAGCTCTACAAGCGAGGGGACCGACTCTCCTACTCCAACGGGATCGTGGTGCTGTCCCTGGCGGCCATCGTGCTGGTGGTGGCCTTCAACGCCTCCGTCACGCGGTTGATCCAGCTCTACATCGTCGGCGTCTTCGTGTCCTTCACACTGTCCCAGCTCGGCATGATCCGACACTGGAACCGTGCCCTGCGGCGCCCCCAGACCGGACCCGAGCGTTTCCGCGTGCTCCGATCCCGTGCCGTGAACGTCGTGGGGTTCGGGCTCACCGGCGTTGTCCTGGTGATCGTGCTGCTCACCAAGTTCACCCACGGGGCATGGATCACACTGATCATGATGGGGGTCGTCTTCGTGGTCCAGAAGGGCATCCGCCACCACTACGACACGGTGCGCAGCCAGCTGAGGGTGGAGGACTACTCCGCGGGACGCGCCCTGCCCTCCCGGGTCCACGCCATCGTGCTCATCTCCAACCTCGCCCGCCCCGCCATGCGTGCGGTGGCCACGGCCCGCGCCTCCTCGCCCTCCTCCCTGGAACTGGTCTCCGTCGTCACGGATGAGCGCGAGGAGCACAAGATGCTCCAGGAGTGGGAGGAGTCCGGACTCCCCGTCCCCCTGACGCTGCTCTCCTCGCCGTTCCGGGACATCACCCAGGTCGTGGTGGGACACATCCGCCACCAGCGCCGACGTTCACCCGGCGAGATGGTCGTCATCTACGTGCCGCAGTTCCTGGTGTCGCACTGGTGGGAGAACGCCATGCACAACCAGACCGCCGTGCGCATGCGCCAGGCGTTGCTCGGCATTCCCGGTGTCGTGATCACGACAGTCCCCTGGAAGCTGGGCGAGGACGACGAACTGACCGGCCACCAGCTGGTCAATGACCCCTTCAAACCCCGTTCACATCGCACCCCCACAGGACAGGAACCCCAGGACCTCCCATGAGACGACGCCCACCCAGATCCGACCGACGCCGCAGGAGTGGGGCACGTGTCGACCCACTCGACCAGGAGGTCCTGGAACTGACCCTGGGTGAACCCGCCCACGGCGGTGCCTGCGTGGCGCGCGACGCCGGAGGACGTGTGGTCTTCGTCCGCCACGGTCTGCCCGGGGAGAGGGTGCGGGCCCGTGTGACCTCCACCCGCAACACCCTGGCCTGGGCTGATGTCGAGGACGTGCTGGACCCTTCTGTCGACCGTGTTGCCTCCGTGTGGCCCCAGGCGGGCCCCGGTGGGGTCGGCGGGGGGGAGCTCGCCCACGTGCGACCCTCGGCCCAGCGTCGCTGGAAGTCCGATGTCCTGCGCGGCCAGCTGCGTCGTGTGGGGGGAGAGGCACTGGCGGCCCGCGTGGCGGAGCTGGGTGGTGTGGAGGTGGCGCCCGCCCCCGGGGACGAGGGCGGTCTGGACCCCTTGCTCGGGCGGCGCACCCGCATCGAGCTGGTGGTCGACGAGAGCGGTCGGGCCGGTATGCACCGCTACCGCGGGCGCGAGGTCATCGCCCTGGACTCCATGCCGCTGGCGGTCCCGGCGATCACGGGACTCGACCTCTTCGGCGACTCCCCCTGGCAGGAGATCTGGGAACCCGGTGATCGCGTGCGGGTGGTGGCACCCACCTCGGGGGAACCCGTGGTGGTGACCCCCCGGGGTGTCCACGATGCAACGGGGACACGTCTGGGCGAGGACCCCCTGGAGTGGTCCGTGAGCCTGCCCGGCGATGAGGGGGCGGGGACCTACCGGGTCTCGCCCCGCGGGTTCTGGCAGACCCACCTGCGGGGTGCGCAGGTGCTGGCAGCGGCGGTGGTGCGCGGGGCGGAGGCCTCCGCCGGGCAGCGCGTGGCGGAGCTGTACTCCGGTGCGGGACTCTTCACCCGCCTCCTGGCAGACGCGGTCGGACCGCAGGGTCGTGTCGCGAGTCTGGAGGGGGAGGAGACCGCCGTGGCGGATGCCTCCGCGAACCTGGGGAATCGTCCCTGGGCGGAGACCTTCGTCGGGGCTGTCGATGCCGAAGGCGTGGTGGACCTGGCGGCTGAACTGGCAGGTCCCGCGGACGTTGTCGTGCTGGATCCGCCACGCGCGGGCGCCGGGCGCGACGTCATGCGGGCGGTGGCGGGTGTGCGAGCACCTCGTGTGGTCCTGGTGTCCTGCGATCCTGCGGCAGGGGCACGCGACCTGCGTGCCCTGTGCGAGGGCGGCTACACGCTGGAGGGCATGGAGGCCTGGGACCTGTTCCCCCACACCCACCACCTGGAGTTCGTCGCCGTCCTCACCCGTTCC
>JAKECL010000058.1 GCA_030460725.1 Propionibacterium sp. | reverse complement strand
CCGAACCGGTCCCCACACCTCCCCGCAGCTCCAGCACCCGCCCGGTCCAGGTGCGGCGCAGCCACCTGTCATGGCTGGCCACCAGCACCAGGCCCGGGTAGTCGGGCAGCAGATCCTCGATTGCGGTGGCCAGGTCCAGGGAGAGATGGTTCGAGGGCTCGTCCAGTGCGAGAATTCCCGGGGGGTTCGCCAGCACCTCCGCCAGCTCGAGTCGCCGGAGCTGCCCCGTGGAGAGCACCTCGACGCGTCGCGCCAGATCACGGGGATGCAGCAGCCCGAAAGAGGTCAGGGGCACCCGTTCCGCGAGTTCCTCACCCACCACCGAGCGGTACGCCTGCTCCACGCTGATCCCGGCGGGGTGCACACACGGCTCCTGGGCCAGCAGTCGGAGGGAACCCCTGACCTCCACCGTCCCCGAGGTGGGAGTGATCCGCCCAGCAAGGAGACCCAGCAGGGTCGACTTCCCCGAGCCGTTGGGACCCTGGACGAGGACCTGTTCCCCGGCACCCGCATCCAGGGTGACCGGTGCCAGGCGGCCCTGCACGGCCGCGGACCGCAGGTGCAGGCCGACACCGGAACCCTGAGCGGGTCCGCCCACCTCCAGGCCACGGAAGACGAGCTCCCGCGGTGGCCGCATCACCTGGGTCCTCTCCAACTCCTCCAGACGTCGCGTGGCATCGTCCACCCGGCGCTTGACCACTCGGGCATTGCGGTCGGCATAGAACTTCTTCGCCATGCCGCCCTCGGTGCGAGGTGGTCGTCCCGCGTGGCCCACCCCGTGGTCGGTGTGGGACCGTGCGCGCAGGCGTCTGATCTCCTCCTGCTCGGTGGAGAAACGCCGCTCCCAGGCCTCGCGTCGGTCCAGGCGCGCCAGCAGGTGGTCCGTGTAGCGGCCGCGTGTGCGCGTGAGGCCGCTGACCGCGCCCTCGTCGCCGCGCTGGGCCTGCGACGACTCAGCCAACAGGGTCGGGACCGGGTCCAGGTCCAGGATCTCGGTGGCGATGTCGTCCAGGAAGGTCCGGTCGTGGCTGGCTGCGACCACCGGGCCTCGCCACGCCAGCAGCGTCCGGCGCAGGAACTCAGCGCCCCGGTCGTCGAGGTGGTTGGTCGGTTCGTCCAGGAGGAGGACGTCGGGGCGCTCCAGCAGCAGCATCGCCAGCATGAGTCGCGCCCGCTGACCACCGGAGAGGGTGGAGACACTGCGATCCTCCGCGATCTCGGCCAGGCCGAGCCCCGCGAGGGTCTCGGCGCGTCGACTCTCCAACATCCAGACATCAGCGCGCTCGGCCGCCTCCAGGGCAGCATCAAGCTCTGCGCCACGGGTCGGGTCGCCAGGTTCCTCGGCGAGGGCGACGCCCGCTCGCTCCACCTCCTCGCGGATGCGGCGCGGTTCCTGCAGGGCGAGGTCGACGGCCACTCCCAGGGGGATGGAGGCGTCCAGGGGAAACTCCTGCCACAGGAGGCCGACCCGAGCCCCGCCGGGAACCTCGACAGTGCCCGCATCGGGTTCTTCCACCCCGGCGAGGACGCGTAGGAGCGATGACTTGCCCGAGCCGTTCTGACCGATGAGGCCCGCCCGGGCACCCCGGTGGACGGTGAAGGACACGTCGGTGAGGACGTGCTTGTCGCCGAAGGAGAGTGAGATGCCCTCGGCGCGCAGGAAGGGCGCGTTCATCGCGCCGGTGGAGGAAGGTGTGGACGTGGACATGGCACCGGGTTCCGGTAGTGGGGAGGCGCGGGGTCACCGGTTCTCCCGGGTTCCGCTCACGCGCAGGTCGCCACTCAGTTCCACATGCCGTCGACAATAGGGGCGACGTTGCTGCACGTCAACCAGCGTTCTCCGGGAGCACATGGTGTGATCGGCCACACAGGGCTAGTCTCGGAGGAGAAGGGGGCGGGACGCAGATGGGCGTCCGGCCGAGTCCTGGACGCACCAGGTGGACTGTCGCGCAGGCGGCAATCCCGGTGTGCACCACGGGTTGGGGAGGGGTGCGACGTGTCCGATCTGAGTGATGTCGTCCGCCCGCCCGCCGTCGCAGGCATCTTCTATCCCGAGGATCCCCGGGAGTGTGCAGAGCAGGTCGATGGCCTGCTGGCACAGGCCTCGGCACGTCTGGTCGATGAGGGCTGGAAGTCCGCCCCCAAGGCCATCATCGTGCCTCACGCCGGGTGGCACTGGTCCGGTGACCTGGGTGCGCTGGCCTGGCAGACACTGGCACCCAGGCGACGCACGATATCCCGCGTGGTGGTGTTGGGCCCCACACACCGTGTGGCGATCCGCGGAGTCGCCCTGCCTGCGGCCACGGTGTTCCGGACTCCCCTGGGTGACCTTCCCGTCCCGGTCCAGCAGGTTCTCTCGCAGACCGCGGACCTGCCCTGCCCCGTCCACGTGGACACGGCCACCCACGCCCACGAACACGCACTCGAGGTCCAGGTGCCCTTCATCCAGCGAGTCCTGGGGGACGTGGAGTTGGTTCCCCTCAATGTCGGCCAGGCCTCCCCGGGGGAGGTGGCCGACATCATCGAGGCGCTGTGGGGTTCCCACGAGACGGTCGTTGCGATCAGCACCGACTTGTCGCACTACCACGACGGGGCCACCGCCCGACGACTCGACGCCGACACAGTCCGCGCAATCTCGATGTCCGGAGACCGTGAGGGAGGCAGAGTGGAGGAGGCGGCTGTGATCCCCTCCGATCGTGCCTGCGGGGCCTCCCCCCTGAACGGCCTTCTCGAGGTCTGCGCCAGGCGCGGGCTCCGTCCGACCCTCCTGGGGGCTCACAACTCCGGGGACGTGCCCGGAGGGGAGGACACCAGGGTCGTGGGATATGCGGCTTTCGCAGTGGAGGAGGACAACCATGACACATCTACCACCTGAGGCCGGTGGACGACTGCTGGAGATCGCTCGAGGAGCCATCGAGGTGCGCCTGGGGGGCACACCCACCGCCCAGATCCCCTTGGATGAGATCACCCGACGCGGGGAGAGACCCGGATGGCTGGTGTCCCCGGGAGCGAGCTTCGTGACCCTGGAACAGGACTCACGACTGCGCGGCTGCATCGGGACACTGGCTGCCCACCGTGCCCTCTACGAGGACGTCGCGCACAACGCGGTGGCCGCAGCCCTGCACGACCCGCGCTTCCCTCCCTTGAGCCAGGCTGACCTGGCTCGCACGACGGTGGAGGTCTCGGTGCTCTCCGAGCGCACGCCCCTGCCCCACACCTCCGAGGAGTCCGTGTGGGAGGCGCTGCGTCCCGGTACCGACGGCGTGGTGCTGGAGGCCGGCCCCTTCAACCGGGCCACCTTCCTGCCCCAGGTGTGGGAACAGCTGCCCGATCCCCGCGACTTCCTGACAGCACTCAAGCGCAAGGCGGAACTCCCCCAGGACTGGTGGTCGGACGACGTTCACCTGGAGACGTACACCGTCGAGTCCTGGGTGGAGGGGGCTGCGCACCCGTGACCAGCACGAAGGCAGTGGTGTCACCGGGAGGTCCAGGCAGGGCAGACACTGCTGGCCCCGCGCGCGCGGACGTGCGCACAGGCCGATGGTGGCATGTGGTGGAGGACGGGCGTATCCAGTGCGACCTGTGTCCCAGGAACTGCCGACTGCAGGAGGGGCAGCGTGGGTACTGCTTCGTCAGGGAGCGCCGCGGGGGCGCGCTCTGCCTGACGACCTGGGGCCGCAGCTCCGGGTTCTGCCTGGATCCGATCGAGAAGAAGCCACTGGCGCACTTCCATCCGGGAACCGCGGTCCTCTCCTTCGGGACGGCAGGGTGCAACCTGGGGTGCCGGTACTGCCAAAACCATGAGATCTCTGCCGCCAGACGTTGGGACCGACTGGGTCAGGAGGCCACGCCCGCCGACATCGCAGGTACCGCCCAATCCTGGGGGGTGCCGCAGGTGGCCTTCACCTACAACGATCCGGTCATCTACGCGGAGTATGCGATCGACACGGCGCGGGCATGTCAGGAGAGGGGAGTCCGCACCGTGGCCGTCACCGCGGGCTACATCGGGGCGGTGGCGCGGGCGGACTTCTTCGACCCCATGGACGCCACGAACATCGACCTCAAAGGGTTCGACGAGGACTTCTACCGCCGGGTGACCGGCGCCCATCTGCGCGATGTCCTGGAGACGATCTCCTGGGTCGTGAACCAGGGGAGAACCTGGGTGGAGTTGACGACCTTGCTCATCCCGGGGCTCAATGACTCCGAGGTGCGCCTGCGGGAGCAGTGCCACTGGATCCTCAGTGAGCTCGGTGCGGACGTGCCGCTGCACTTCTCGGCCTTCCACCCTGACCACCGCATGCTCGACGTTCCACCGACGTCGCCCTCGTCGCTGCGGCGCGCGAGGGAGATCGCGCTGGAGGAGGGCCTGCACTTCGTCTACACCGGCAACGTCCACGACGTGGAGGGCGACACCACTCGATGTGCGATCTGCGAGGAGGTGCTGATCGTGCGCGACTGGTACTCGATCCTGGAGTACCGCGTGCGCCCAGACGGCACCTGCCCCACCTGTGGGACTGTGCTGCCGGGGCACTTCGGCGCCGAGCCGGGTACGTTCGGTCCCCGGTCAATCCCGGTGCGGGTCTGAACGGGCGCGCTCTGCGCCGTCCCGATCAGTGGTTGACCGTGACCTGCAGGGAGCAGATCTTCCCCTGGTCGTCCAGGCGGGCGGTGTCCGTACCGCTGATCGCGAAGACCGCGCCATCCTTGTGGCGCCCCGCGACTGCCCAGTCCACCGCGAAGGTCCCCACCCCTGTGGAGCGTGTGTTCCAGACGTGGTGCAACTCCGTGTTCCGGGCGAAGAACGTGCGGAAGAAGGCGGCGATGGCCGTCGTTCCCGATGCGGGCTCCCCGAGGCCGGAGACCAGGGTGGCATCGGGTGCGAAGAGACTGAGGAGCTCCTCGAAGTCCCCGCTGTCCTGCCCGGCCGTGTTCGACAGTGCGAAGTAGCGATCAAGGGTGTGTGCCGAGGTGGTGGCCTCCATGATGAGCCTTCTTCCGGTCGTGCTCGAATCATGCATCCCTCACGCCAGTCCTCTCCACAGGCGGCGCCCAGGGGCTGTGGCCGAGGAGACCCGACGCCCACCCGCGCAGGCCACCACCACCTCTGGGTGGGGGGCGCCCTCGTCGATGAGAATCCACCCGAGCGGGCCGAACGCCGCCAGGGGCCGTCCGCGCAGTGGTCACCTTTGCGTGGCGGGCCACAGCACGCTAGGTTGGCGGCATGCGCATGGCACAGCTGCTGCTTACCTGCCGCGACGAGGCCTGAAAAGGCCGGATCCTCGTCGCGGCGTTCGTCGTACCCGGCCACGGTCACACCGAAGCCAACGACCAGGAAGCAGCCACCAGCGATGAAGACCACTGCGCACGTCCCCACTGCGGGACCCTCGCCGATGCCCACCTCGAAGTACCGGGCATTCCTCGACGTCAATCCGATCCACCTGCCCGACCGTCAGTGGCCCAACCGTCGCATCACGACGGCGCCGCGTTGGATGTCCACGGATCTGCGGGACGGGAACCAGGCGCTCATCGAGCCGATGGATCCGGGCCGCAAGCGCGAGATGTTCGACCTGCTGGTCCGCCTGGGCTACAAGGAGATCGAGATCGGCTTCCCCGCAGCCTCGAGCACGGACTTCGACTTCGTCCGCTCCCTCATCGAGTCCGACGCAGTCCCCGAGGACGTGACGATCTCCGTCCTCACCCAGTCCCGTCCCGAGATCATCGAGCGCACCGTGGAGGCCGTCGTCGGGTTCCCCCGTGCCACGGTCCACCTCTACAACGCGACCTCCCCCCTCTTCCGCGACATGGTCTTCCATGCCAGCCGGGAACAGACCGTGGACCTGGCGGTGAGCGGTGCCCGCGACGTCATCGCCCATGCCGAGAAGCTCCTGGACGACGACACGATCTTCGGTTTCGAGTACTCCCCGGAGATCTTCATCGACACGGAACCGGACTTCGCCCTGGAGATCTGCGAGAGCGTCATGGAGGTGTGGGAGCCGGGGGCGGACCGCGAGATCATCCTGAACCTGCCCGCCACCGTGGAGCGCGCCACGCCCAATGTCTACGCCGACCAGATCGAATGGATGAGCCGCAACCTCTCCCACCGCGAGCACATCGCGTTGTCCGTGCATCCCCACAACGACCGTGGCACAGGTGTCGCCTCGGCGGAGTTGGCGATCATGGCCGGAGCGGACCGGGTGGAGGGCTGCCTGCTGGGGCAGGGAGAGCGCACGGGGAACGTGGACCTGGTGACCCTGGGTCTGAACCTCTTCAGTCAGGGTGTGGACCCGGGCATCGACTTCTCCGACGTCGACGCGATCCGTCGCACGGTGGAGCACTGCACCTCGATGGTGACCCCGCCACGCGTGCCCTACGTCGGTGACCTCGTCTACACCTCCTTCTCCGGATCCCACCAGGACGCCATCAAGAAGGGCTTCTCCGCGCGCAAGAAGAAGGTCGCGGAGGCCGGGGGGAACGAGGCGGACGTGATCTGGGAGCTGCCCTACCTGCCCATCGACCCCCATGACGTGGGCAGGTCCTACGAGGCCGTGGTGCGCGTGAACTCCCAGTCCGGCAAGGGTGGGGTCGCCTACCTCATGTCGACCTCCCACAACCTGGACCTCCCGCGTCGTCTCCAGATCGAGTTCTCGCGCGTCGTCCAGCGCCACACCGACTCCTACGGCGGGGAGCTCGACGCGGATTCGCTGTGGAGGATCTTCGCCGACGAGTACCTGCCCACCTCTGCCGCCGACGGACTGTCCCCCTGGGGGCGGTTCGAGCTGGGCGCCTCCCGTGTGGTCAGCAGCGGCGACGAGGAACAGGTGGACCTGCACGCGGCCCTGCGAGACAACGGTGAGCCCGTCGTCATCGAGGCAACGGGAACAGGACCCATTGATGCCTTTGTCGCGGCTCTGCACCAGTTCGACCTGGATGTGCGGGTCCTGGACTACGCCGAGCACGCCATGAGCCAGGGACGCGACGCACGGGCAGCCTCCTATGTGGAGGCGGTCGTGGACGGACAGATCGTGTGGGGTGTGGGCATCGACTCCTCCATCACGCGCGCGACCTACAAGGCGGTCATCTCCGCCGTCAACCGCGCGCTGCGCTGAGCGGGCGGGGCCCGGGGCGCCTGGCGGGTGGGTTCCCGCGATGCGTCCCGGTGCCCGGCCATCGAGCCCGGTGGAGGACGACCTCTGGCACCGGGTGCTCCAGACCGGCCTTCGTGCGTCGTGCCCCGCGTGATCCGTGGACGCGCGCGCTCAGGGTCCCACCCAGGGTCACTCCCGCGGTGGGCTCGGCCCCCGGGTATCCCCCGGGGGCCGAATCGTGCCCCGTCCACCTCTCCGGTGACGAGGGCGCCCCCCTCATCTGTGGCGGCGCACGTCCTGTTCGAGGCGGCGCTGCCGGGAAGGAGGCCACCTGGGGTGCGAGAATGTTCCCGTGATCCGCACCTACCGTGACGAGGCAGTCGTCCTGCGCACCCACAAGCTGGGCGAGGCCGACCGCATCATCACGCTGCTGACCCGGGACAACGGGCAGGTGCGGGCCGTGGCCAAGGGGGTGCGGCGCACGACCTCGAAGTTCGGCGCGCGCGTCGAGCCCTTCTCCGTCATCGACGTCCAGCTCCACCGCGGGCGCTCCCTGGACGTCATCACCCAGGTGGAGACCATCACCTCCCACGGACGTCCCCTGGCGGAGGACTACGACCTCTACACCCCGGGGACCGTCATGCTGGAGACCGCTGATCGTCTCACCGCTGATGCGGACGAGGGATCCCACGCCCAGTACCTCCTGCTCGTCGGAGCGCTCTTCGCGCTGTCCCACCGCAGGCACGATCCGATGCTGGTCCTCGACTCCTACCTGCTGCGCGCCCTCGCGATCGCCGGCTGGGCCCCCTCCTGCTTCGACTGCGCGGTGTGTGGAGCGGAGGGCCCCCACTCCGCCTTCTCGATTCCCGAGGGCGGCGCGGTGTGCGAGCACTGCCGACCTGCCGGTTCCGCAGCGCCCTCGCCCGGGGCGATGGCGTTGTTGGGGGACCTCCTGAGCGGGGACTGGAGCGCAGCGGACGCGGCGCAGGACTACTGCCGCACCGAGGTCGTCGGGCTGGTGTCGGCCTACACGCAATGGCACCTGGAGCGACGTCTGCGTTCCCTGCAGGTGTTGGAGAGGTCCCGATGACGCAGAACCCCGACACCGGTGGCTCCGGCGCCACCACCCCCACCTCGGCGCCCACACCCATGGACCGGG
>JAKECL010000057.1 GCA_030460725.1 Propionibacterium sp. | reverse complement strand
GCCGACGCCCTGGCCACGCGGCGCACCATCCCCCCCGCACGGCGGGGCGGGGGGCATGGTGCATGTGGATCGGAGCTGGTGGACCCGGTCCCCGCGTCGACACCGATCACAGTGTCGGCACGGATCACAGCGCCAGCACGGGGCCCTGCGTCAGGCCTGGGCCTCGGGAGTGCCCGGCTCGACGACGCCGGTGGAGGCGGCCCTGCGGTGGCGACGCGCCCGACGTGGCGCCTCGCCCACTGCCTCGGCGGCCCCGGCCCCGGGGAGCCTGAGCTCCTCGACCGATCGCACGGCAGCCTTCGGGGAGTCCGCGTCAGGCTGCGTCGACACGGTCCCCCCAGAGGTGACGGCCCGGGACTGGACGGTTCCGCTGTCCACCCCCCGGGCGTCGGCGGACCCTGCCGTCGTGTCCTGGGCACGTGCAGAGGCGGCGGTGTCCGGATCGACCACGGAGGTCGTCACCGCACGACGCCGACGAGGCCGACGAGCAGCGGGACGCTCCTCCGTGGTGCGCTCGGGAAGCGCGATCGCGTCGACGCCGCTGGCCGCCCCGGAGGCTCCACCACCGGTTGCCCCGGACTCCGGGGTACCCGCCGCCAGCTGCGCGGCAGGAGCGCGGGAGGTGAGTGCTGCTGCACGTCGGCCCGCCGTCAGCGCGGCCGGGGTGCGCTCGGGCAACTCGATCTCGGAGACCGAGTGCGTGGGAGCCTCGGGCTCGGCCCCCTTCGGCTCGGGCAGCTCGATGTCTGCGGCCGACGGGCGTTGGGTGGCGGGGTCCACCGCACCCGTGGAGGCCACACGCCGGTGGCCTCTGCGGCTCCGGGTCGTGGATGCCCCGGCCTCGGACTTCACCTCAGCCGTCTCCTCGGTGGCCGTCCCGGTTGCGGACCTGCCGGAGGCCGTCCTCCTGCGTGCCGGCTTCTCGGGTGCAGTCTCCTCGGCGACCGGCTCACCACCGGCCGTCACGGTGGAGCTGCCAGCGGATTCACCGCCCGACTCGACCGGGGCGGAGGACGCCGTGCGGGCGACTCTGCGCCGACGTGCGGGCGCCGCCTTCACCGTTCCCGCGGTGTCTGCGTCCGCGACGCTCCCGGTGTCACCGTGCTCGGCGCTCTCGTTGGCGGACCCGACCTGCGAATCCTGCACCTGCGCGGAGCTTGCCCGGGCCGCACGACGACGCCTCGGCCGTGAGGGGGAGACCTCGGGGAGCTCCGCGGGCTCCTCCTCGGCGACCAGCAGGGACTCCACGGGAGCCGATGCGATCTCGGGTTCAACCTCGGGCATGGAGGAGGCCACGGGCCCGGAGGCCTCGTGGGCGATGATCGCGTCGGGCTCCGCGGCAGGTGTCGACACGGCCCGGCGTCGGCGCGACCCGCGACCGCGGGAGGGACGTGCGTCCTGTGCAGAGGTGGCGTCCCCGGCCGGCTCGGACCCGGTGCGGGAGGCCTCGGCCCCGGCGGTGCCGACACCCTCCTCGGCGACCGTCGAGATCGCGACGACCTCGGGATGGGACTCCGCGACCGGGCGGATCGCAGGGCCGCCCTCGTGAGAGGCCTTGGAGTGTCCGGAGGCGGCGGCGATGGCACTGAGGGCCTCGCGGGTGCGCCCGCGTTCGGCGTCGTCCTCCAGGCGGCGCGGCTCCTCGACGGGCTTGCGCTGCTTGGAGCGTCCGGAATGCCCGCCACCGGTGTGGTCGGCGGACCCCGTGTGCTCCACGGGCTCGTGGTGGACGATGAAGCCACGGCCCTCGCAGACCTCGCACGGCGTGGAGAAGGCCTCGACCAGGCCCTCACCGACGCGCTTGCGGGTCATCTGGACCAGGCCCAGGGAGGTGATCTCGGTGACCTGGTGACGGGTGCGGTCCCGACCCAGGCACTCCACCAGGCGACGCAGCACCAGGTCGCGGTTGGACTCCAGGACCATGTCCACGAAGTCGACGATGATGATGCCGCCGATGTCACGCAGGCGCAGCTGCCGCACGATCTCCTCGGCGGCCTCCAGGTTGTTGCGGGTGACGGTTTCCTCCAGGGTGCCGCCCGCACCGATGTACTTGCCCGTGTTGACGTCGATGACCGTCATGGCCTCGGTGCGGTCGACGATCAGCGTGCCACCGCTGGGCAGCCAGACCTTGCGGTCCATGCCCTTGGCGAGTTGCTCGTCGATGCGGAAGGCATGGAAGACGTCCTCGGTGCCCACCCACTGCTCGACGCGGTCGGAGAGTTCGGGAGAGAGCTCCTGGACGTACTCCGAGACGGTGTCGAAGGTCTCGCTTCCCTGGACGACCAGCTTGCGGAAGTCCTCGTTGAAGACGTCGCGCACCACGCGCACCGCCAGTTCCGGCTCCCCGCGCAGCAGGACCGGGGCGGACTTCGTCTTCTTCTGCTTGGACTCGATGTCGGCCCATTGCTTCGTCAGGCGCGCGATGTCGTCTGCGAGCTGCTCTTCGGAGGCTCCCTCGGCGGCGGTGCGCACGATGACGCCCGAGCCTCCGGGCACGGCCTTCTTGAGGATCTTCTTCAGGCGCATGCGTTCCTTCTCGGGAAGCTTGCGCGAGATGCCCATCATGGAACCGTTGGGGATGAACACCAGGTATCGCCCTGCCAGCGTGATCTGACTGGTCAGGCGCGCGCCCTTGTGGCCGATGGGGTCCTTGGTGACCTGGACCAGCACGGGGTCCCCGGACTTGAGTGCGGCCTCGATGCGACGAGGGCGTCCCTCCATCCCCACGGCGTCCCAGTTGACCTCACCGGCGTAGAGCACGGCATTGCGACCCCGGCCGATGTCGATGAAGGCAGCCTCCATGGAGGGCAGGACGTTCTGGACGCGGCCCAGGTAGATGTTGCCGACCATGGAGACCTGGGTCCGGCGCGTCACATAGTGCTCGACCAGCAGTCCGTCCTCGACCAGCGCCACCTGGTCCAGTCCGTTGTGGTGGCGGATGACCATCTGGCGGTCCACGGCTTCGCGTCGCGCCAGGAACTCCGACTCACTGATGACGTGGCGGCGGCGTCCTTCCTTGCGGCCCTCGCGGCGGCGCTGCTTCTTGGCCTCCAGGCGGGTGGATCCCTTGAGGGCAGTCACCTGGTCGGAGGGGTCCTCGGAGCCGCGGGATTCGGAGGAACGGGAGCGACGGCGCCTGCGTCGACGCGAGCCGGCACCTTCCTCACCCTCCTCGTCGTGCCCGTCACGGGCGTCGGAGGAGTCTGCCTGGGAACCCTCGGCCCCCTCGTCGCGGGACCCGGACTCCTCTGCGGCAGGGACGTCGTCCTGCTGGGCGGCTGTACGGGAACGGGAGGAGCGACGCTGGCGCCGCTTGGGTGCCTGCTCCTCGGAGTCGGGGGTGTCCTCCGACCCCTCCGGCGATGGCGAGGGGGTCGCCCCGGCGGGGTCCTCGGAGTCCGCCTTGCGTCGACGCGTACGGCGCTTGGAGGACGTCGGCTCGTCCTCGACGGCACCCGTCTCCTGGCCATCGCCGTCCTCCGCACCGGCGGTGGCGCGCTTGGAGGAGCGACGACGGCGAGGTGCCGGTGTCTCCTCCCCCTCGACGGTGTCCTCCCTCGAAGCTGCGCGTCTGCGCCGGGGTGAGGGGGTGTCGTCCTCGTCGGAGGTGGTGGTGCGGGGGGACGGCTCCGGTTCACGGAACGTCGGCGCCTGGAACGCAGGGGCCTGGAACAGCAGCGAGGCCATCGGTGACTCGGGGCTGGTGGAAGTGTCGGGGTTGGTCACGGTTCTCCAATTGTGGGGCCCGCCCCACACCGGACGGACTCCCTCTTGCTCGCCCGCGAGGGGCGGAAATCCTGTCAGGACCGCGCTTGCGCGCGATGGCGCACGGTGGCAGCGACCGTCTCCGATCTGCTGACTCTTCCGGCGCTCGCGCCGTGGAGGTGTGCCCACGGCGTCCAACTTGCCTCCATTGTCGCACAGCGGGGCCCACCCACCTGGGATGTCCGCCCCGGACGCAGAGGAATGGCGGATCCGTCCTACACGGGCACCCTCACAGTCGCGATGCCCGGGAGGCGGGCGGGACGGAGGTGCCCGTGCGGGCGCACCCCGCGGCACCACGGCAGGCAGACAGGCACGTGCACTGTGGGCCCGGCAGGGGGAGCGCTCCCCTGCCCGTACGGCAGGATTTCACCTAGAATGAGCCCGGCGCGCTGCCGTGTGAAGAGTCACGGATCGGCCACGACACACGCCGATATCTCACTGACCACGCGGTCAATGAGATATCTTCTTGACATGACGTCAGGACGATGACCTCGTCCCCACGCCCCATTCCATCCCATCACCGGAAAGGCGAGCACCATGACACTCGTTCCGGCAGCGCTGGATGCGCTGACACTGGGTCGGTGGCAGTTCGGCATCACCACCGTCTACCACTTCATCCTGGTCCCGTTGACCATCGGACTGTCCCTCCTCGTCGCGATCATGCAGACGATCTGGCACCGCACCGGGAACGAGACGTGGCTGCAGGCGACCCGGTTCTTCGGAAAGCTCCTCCTCATCAACTTCGCCCTGGGTGTCGCCACCGGCATCGTCCAGGAGTTCCAGTTCGGCATGAACTGGTCGGAGTACTCCCGCTACGTCGGCGACATCTTCGGCGCCCCCCTGGCCATCGAGGCACTCGCCGCCTTCTTCCTGGAGTCCACCTTCCTGGGACTGTGGATCTTCGGATGGGGGCGCCTGTCCAAGGGCTGGCACCTGGCCACCATCTGGGCGGTCGCCATCGGCACGACCCTGTCGGCACTGTGGATCCTGGCGGCCAACGCCTGGATGCAGCACCCGGTCGGCGCGGTCTTCAACCCGGAGACCGGGCGGGCGGAGCTGGACGGTATCGGGGGGTTCGCCAAGGTGATCACCAATCCGGTGCTCGTGTGGGAGTTCAGCCACGTCATCACCTCCTCCTGGCTGGTTGCCGGCACATTCGTCGCCGGCCTGGCCATCTGGTGGATGACCCGGGCCGCCCGTGAGGGCGGGGAGGCCGGTCGTCGCGAGGCACGCGACATCTGGCGCCCCCTGGCACGCTTCGGGCTCCTGGTCATCATCATCGGCGGCCTGGGGACAGCAGCGACCGGCCACGTCCAGGGCCAGGAACTGGTGCGCATCCAGCCGATGAAGATGGCCGTCGCGGAGGGTGTCTGCGTGGACACCCCCGGGGCCGCCTTCACCATCGCCTCCTTCGGGGCATGCCCCCTGGACGACGAGGGCGCACCCACCCAGTTCCTGCAGGTTCCCGGTGTTGCGGCGTTCATGGCCACCAACTCTTTCAGCGGTGACGTCGAGGGCGTGGCCGATGTGCAGGCGCGCATGGTCGAGACCCTCAATGCCAATCCGGACTTCGTCGCGAAGTACGGTGACGCGGCGAACATGGACTTCCGCCCTCCGGCCAATGTCACCTTCTGGTCCTTCCGCCTGATGATCGGTCTGGCAGGATTCGCTGCGGTGCTCGCCCTGTGGGGACTGTGGGCGACGCGCAAGGGTGGGGTCCCCGAGAACAAGTGGCTCGGCCTCTTCGCCCTGATCACGATCCCCACGCCCTTCATCGCGGCCTCCTTCGGGTGGATCTTCACGGAGATGGGCCGTCAACCCTGGGTGGTCGTACCGAACCTCGCGGCACTGGAGAACGGGGACCCCGTCGCCTCGGTCATGATGATGACCCAGGCGGGCGTCTCCACCTCGGTGCCAGCCGCCCAGGTCCTCGCGACGATGGTCATCTTCACCCTCCTCTACGCCGTGTTGGGCGTCATCTGGTTCCTGCTGATGAAGCGCTACGCCCTGGAGGGCATCCACACCCACTCCGCCGAGCCGGACGAGGACGACGAGACCGTCGGTGCCCTGTCCTTCGGCTACTGATCGGAGGGAGAGAAAACCATGGAACTCAACATCCTCTGGTTCATCCTCATCGCTGTCCTGTGGACCGGATACCTGGTCCTGGAGGGCTTCGACTTCGGCGTGGGCATGCTCTTGTCGGTCGTGGCCCGCAATGACCGCGAACGCACCACCGTCGTGCGGACCATCGGTCCCCACTGGGACGGCAACGAGGTCTGGCTGCTCACCGCGGGTGGCGCCATGTTCGCCGCCTTCCCTGAGTGGTACGCGACGATGTTCTCCGGCATGTACCTCGCTCTCTTCCTGATCCTGGTCCTGCTGATCCTGCGCATCTCAGCCATCGAGTGGCGCTCGAAGATCGCCTCGCAGAGGTGGCGGACGGTGTGGGACCGCTTCCACTCGGTCTCCGCGCTGCTGGTCCCCCTGCTGCTCGGCGTCGCCTTTGCGAACCTGGTGCAGGGCATGAAGATCGAAGTTGTCGACCGCGCAACCCAGCAGGTCGTACCCGCCGCTGACGTGACTCCGGAGGTCCTCGCGACCTCCGCCCACCAGTTGACCGGGGGTTTCTTCAGCCTGCTCACCCCCTTCACGATCCTGGGAGGCCTGGCCGTCGTCGCCATCTGCTTCGCCCATGGCGCCCAGTTCCTGGCCCTGAAGACCAAGGGTGACATCCGCACCCGGGCCAATGCGGTGGCCGCCCCCGCAACCGTCGTGTCCACCCTGCTGGCGGCGGTGTGGGTCGTGTGGGGTCAGGCCGTGTACTCGATGAACGTGTGGTCCTGGATCCCCCTGGTCGTCGCCGCCCTGGCGCTCATCGCCTCCGCGGCACTGTCCCAGCACGCACTGCGCAATGAGAAGCTCTCCTTCACGGCCTCCGCCGTGGGGATTGCCTCGGCCGTGGTGTGGATCTTCTCCGCGATGGCTCCCAATGTCATGAAGTCGAGCATCGACGCCGCCTACTCCCTGACGATCTCCCAGGCCTCCTCCACCCACCCGACACTGGTCATCATGTCGATCGTGGCGCTGTGCCTGGTGCCCATCGTCCTGGCCTACACGGTGTGGTCCTACTGGGTGTTCCGCCACCGCATCTCCACCGCCGACGTGGAGGCGAATGCGGGCCTGCTGCCCCAGAAGATCCGACTGGGATCGAACTTCCTGGCCGGATGATCCTGCAGGCACCCGGTGTGCCCATGGGTTCGTGAGTGCCCCTCCCCGCAGTGCGGGGAGGGGCACCTGCGTGTGGAGGGATGGCGTGGGGCGCGATCGGTGCCCCACACCGGACGCGAGAAGGCAGATCCTGCGCGCACCGCGTCGGGTGCGAGAGGCAGATCCTGCGCGCCCCACGCCGGGTGCGAGAGGCAGATCTCCCGTGCCCGGCGCCAGGGGCGTGTCACCCCCACCCTCGGCGTTCCCCGCGCCGGGTCCGGGCCTCCCGGCCCACAGCTGGCACAATGGAGGACGTGAAGCCCCTTGACCCCCGCCTGCTCCGCTATGCACGCTCGGCGCGGGTCCACATCCTGGTGACGGCGGTCCTCGGTCTCCTCACCGCCGCACTGGTCATCGCCCAGGCCCTCCTGATCTCCGCCGCCGTCTCACCGGTGGTCCTGGGCACCCGGCAGCTGCCCGAGGTGCTCCCCACCATCGCCGCCCTGGCCGCGGTCGTCGTGGTCCGTGCGGGCGTCGTCGCGCTGCGCGAGGCCCTGGCCCACCGCGCCGCGGAGGGTGCCATCCGTGAGCTGCGCGCCGAGGTCCTGGACCACGCCGAGAAGCTGGGTCCGCGCTGGCGCGCACGTCACGGTGCCGACACCGCCACCCTGGTCACTCGCGGACTGGACGACCTGGTTCCCTATTTCGTGAAGTTCCTGCCCCAGCTGTTGCTGGTGCTCACGGTCACCCCCCTGGCCCTGGGCACCGTGCTGCTCCTCGACTTCTGGTCCGCCTTCATCGCCGCTGCAGTCATCCCGCTGATCCCACTGTTCATGGTGCTCATCGGACGCTTCACCCAGGAGTCCTCCGCACGCAAGCTCGCATCCATGGAACGCCTGGGGTCCCAGCTGCTGGACCTCATGGCAGGTCTACCCACCTTGCGCGGTCTTGGCCGCGAGAACGGGCCACGCGCTCACCTGCGCAGACTCGGCCAGGAGAACACCAGGACCACCATGGCCACCCTGCGTATCGCCTTCCTGTCCGGCGGCGTCCTGGAGTTCCTCACCACACTGTCGGTGGCCCTGGTTGCCGTCGAGGTCGGCATGCGCCTGGTCCACGGTTCCATCCCCCTGACCACGGGCCTGGCCGTCATCATGTTGGCTCCCGAAGTCTTCGAACCCCTGCGTCAGGTGGGCGCACAGTTCCATGCCTCCGCCAATGGTGTGGCCGCCGCTCGTGCTGCGTTCGAGGTCATCGAGGCGCCCCTGCCCCGCCAC
>JAKECL010000056.1 GCA_030460725.1 Propionibacterium sp. | reverse complement strand
GTTCGATCCCTCTGCCATGCCCCGACGCTAGGTCCTGTCTCGCCCCTGTACGTCCCCCCACGCCGGTCAGGCCGGAGAGCCTGCCGTGACGTCCCTCCCGTCCTCCCCGGATCCGTCGGTGTCGATGGTGCACCAGCGCTCCACCACGACCGCCACCACCGTGAGGACCAGCGCCGCCAGCGCTGAGATGCCCGCTCCCGTGGCGGAGGAGGACATGGCTGGTGCCTCCAGGCGTGTCGCGCCCACCAGGGCGATCCCTGTGAGCACGCCGAGCGAGGCGGCTCCCACCCATGCACAGGCGCGCGCCGCCACCGCGGTACGCATCGCCATCAGTGGTGTCATCCACGTGTGCCTGTGGTCACGCAGGCGCAGGACCGCGCGACCCGCGCCGTGGAGGAGGACCGCCAGGACCGCATAGACCAGCGCGAGGTAGGGGGTGACCAGGGCCGGTCCGTGTCCCATGCCCACCGAGACCACGCTGGCGAGGGCCGCGACGGCCGCCACGACCAGCGCCGCGAGGACCAGGTGGAGGACCGACAGCGGTCTCACTGCTCGCCGTCCGACCGCCGTGAGCGCCTGAGGGGGAGTTGGCCGGTGACGGTCGGGCGCACGGTGATGCCGCGCAGCAGGGAGGTCTGTGTGCGCTCGTCCTCCTCGAGGAGCCCCTCGGGTGTCCCCGGTGGCAGGTCCACACGCAGGATCGATCGCCGGGCGGGCGGTGTCTGGTGGCCGTCCTCGACAGAGGGTGTGTCCTGCGCACTGGCATCGGGGACCTGTCGGTCATCCCCCGCCTCCAGGTCCTCCCCGGCGACCTCTCCCGACACTGGGCGCTCCGTTGCCCCGTCCAGGGATGCGTCACCTGCCGCGGGACGCAGGTCGGACGCGTCGTCGACGATCCTCACACCTGTACCCGAGGGGAAGTCCCACTTCGGCAGGGCGGGGGTGCCCCGTCCCCGGGTGGACGTCCCCGGACGCTCCTCGGCAGAGGAAGGAGACGCAGCGCGCTCCCGGTCCGCACCCGTTCCCGCAGCCGAAGGGTCCGCGTGCTCGCCGTGACGGTCCCCCGGAGGAGGTGCGGGGTGGTCGGGCCCCACCGCGCCAGCGCGCAGCGGCACCCACATCCGGGGTGGGCGGTGGGGGCTCGGTGCGGTGGCCTCGCGAGCGGTCGCCTCGCCTGCGGTCCTCTCCGTCGCAGGTGTGAGGGGGGCCTGCTGCGAGGACGGGGACGACTGCCCTCCGACATGCGCAGCAGCCGCGTCGCCGGTGGCCGTCCCGGCTCCCGCTCCCGCCTGGTCCTCCGCCCCGGAACCGTCGGTGTCCATCTCCCCGAACGGTCGTGGGGCCCCGGGGTCCGTCCCTTCGACGGGAGGGGACGGCTGCAAGTTCTCGGAGTTCTCCCTCACGCGGTCGGCTCCGGTGCTCGCCGGCTCCGGGACTGCCCCGGTTCCCCCGGCCCCGTCGCCCTCCCACTGCTCCCACAAGCGGTGCCAGAGGTAGTCGCCCCCGGACTCGGAGGGGTGCAGACCCACGCGGGAGACCTCGGGAACCAGGTCCAGTCGGCTGAGGTGGGTGGCAGGGTGGGATTCGGCCGGGACCACGACCGAACCCCCTGCAGGGGTCTGGATGACCGCCGCGGACTCACGTTCGGCCAACACCTCGTCGGACTCCGCGGCCACGGGACCCGGATCCTCCAACCAGTCGGAGACCGCATCGAGCACTCCGTCTCGGTCCGGAGCCACCGCGGCGAGCTCGGACACCGCGCCCGCGCCGTCCAGATGGGCACCGGGGTCCACGAGTTCCCAGGGCACCAGCACGAAGGCGCGGTCGCGTGCCCGCGGGTGGGGCAGGGTCAGCTCCTCCTCCGAGGAGGCCACGCCCTGGTACTGGATGATGTCGATGTCCAGTGTGCGCGGCCCCCAGTGCTCGTGGCGGACCCGACCGAGGTCGGACTCCACCGCCGAGGTCGCCGCCAGCAGCTCCTGTGGGGTCAGGCCCGAACGAACCAGGACGATCGCGTTCCAGAAGTCGGGCTGGGGTTCCTGGTCGAGGGCGAGCACTGCGCGTGTGCGCACCAGCGGGGAGACGTCCAGCACCTGCACACCCTCCAGGTCCACCAGCTCCGCCACCGCACGGGCCAGTGTGGTGGGGACGTCCCCGACGTTGCCCCCCAATGCCAGCACCACGTCATGCCACCCGCTGCGGTCGACCTCCTCGGTGCGGACCTCCTCGCGGGCGCGTCGCGGAGGTGTGCGGTCCGGTGCCGTCTGTTCCTCCCCGGACCATTCCCTCCCGCGCCCCGTCACTGTCTGCGGATCACCCGTGGCACGGCCGGGCGCGCCCGACGTACGGGGCTGCCGATGCCCCGCGACCGCGTCGGCCTCGTCGGCCTGCTCTTCGGCGGTGTGGTCCCCGCGGAGGTGGGGAAGCAGGGGCAGCGCACCGGTGGTGTCGGGGCCGGACACCCCGGCTGCGGCACCGCGGCGGATGGTCACCGAGACGTCGGAGAACCGCTGGCGCAGGGGCGCCATGGGCTTGTGGACGGTGACCTCCACGCCCTGGACCCTGGGGTGGGACAGGGCGACGTCGGCGACCCGCGAGGCCAGCGTCTCCAGCAGGTGGACGGAGGGGCCGGTGAGGACGGCGACCGCCTCCTCGGCGATGTCGGCATAGGAGACGGTGAGGTCGATGTCATCTGCGGCGGCGGCGGGTCGGGTGTCCACCCACAAGGAGACGTCCACACCGAAGGGCTGGGTGCCCTCGCGTTCGAAGGGGAGGACCCCGTGCTGACCACTGGCGGTCAACCCCCGCAGGGTGATGATGTCGAACTCGTTGGTCACGCCCGTTCCTCCCCGGCTGCCACGTCACGCACGGCCTGCGCACTGCCTGCCGCCTCGTGGACCCTCACGGCCCACACCCCGGCGCAGGCGACCCTGCGGGTGATCGCGATCGTGGCGAGGTCGCGGTCCTCCTCCCCCCCCAGCGCCAGGAAACGCTTGCGGGAGGCGCCGACCAGAACAGGGTACCCGAGGCCCGTCAGGGACTCCACGGAGTCGAGGACCGCCCATGACTGGACGTGTCTCAGGGAGAAACCGAGTCCCGGGTCCACGACGATGCGCGCGGGGTCCACCCCCCGGTCCACGGCCTCCCCCACCTGGTCCAGGATCTCCGCGCAGACCGTGCCCACCACGTCCTCCCCGTAGTCGAAGTCCTCCTGGGGGGAGCCGGGGAAACCTCTCCAGTGCTGGACGACGAATGCGCATCCCGTCCGCGCCACCGTCGGTGCCATGGCGGGGTCCGCACGTCCTCCCGAGACGTCGTTGACGAGGGCGGCGCCGGCCCTCGCCGCGCGCGCAGCCGTGCCGGCGTGGACCGTGTCGACGGAGACGACCACTCCCTCTGCGGTCAGGGCCTCCACGACACCTGCAATGCGGGACCACTCCTGCTCACCCGTCACGCGCAGGGAACCGGGTCGCGTGGACTCCCCCCCGACATCGATCAGGTCCGCCCCCTGGTCCACCAGGGTGTGGGCGTGCTCCAGCGCGCGCGCCGTGTCCGACCACAGACCTCCGTCGGAGAAGGAGTCGGGGGTGACGTTGAGGATCCCCATCACCAGGGTGCGCCCTGTGGGCAGCTCCAACCCGTGGGGCAGCAAGGGCCCCTGCGGAACGGGAGCACAGGTCACCGGCGCCCGCCCAGGATCAGCGACATCATCTCCGCGCGGGTGGCGGGGTGTTCCATGATGCCGCGCAGTGCGGAGGTCACGGTGGAGGAGCCGGGTTTGTGGACCCCGCGCATGGTCATGCACATGTGCTCCGCCTCCAGGACCACGATGACACCTTGGGGGCGCAACACCTCCCACACCGCGTCGGCCACCTGGGCGGTCAGGCGTTCCTGGACCTGGGGTCGGCGCGCGTAGCCCTCCACGACGCGGGCCAGCTTCGACAGGCCGGTCACCTTGCCGTCGGCGGGGATGTAGCCCACATGGGCGTGCCCGTGGAAGGGCAGCAGGTGGTGTTCGCACACGGAGTGGAACTCGATGTCGCGGACGAGGACCAGCTCATTGGTGCCCGTCTCGAAGACCTTGTGCAGGTGCGTGCGGGGATCCTCCTCCAGGCCGGAGAGGATCTCCTTCCAGGAGCGGGCCATCCGATCGGGGGTGTCGCGCAGCCCTTCACGTTCGGGGTCCTCCCCCACCGCCACCAGCAGGTCCCGCATGGCGCGGCGCACACCCTCCTCGTCGTACATCAGGATGCGTCCACCGAGGCGGTGGGGTCGGCAGGCGGGGCGTGCGGGTCGTCGGGCGGTGCCGTGGGCGTCTGCTCGGAGCCGATCACGGGATTGCCCAGCACGGCCCCCTCCACCGCGGCCTCGGAGCCGTAGTTCCACACGGGGCGCTCCGCCTGCTTGCGGATGCCCTGGAAGACGGTGGCCAGTTGCTTCTCATCGAGGGTCTCGGCCTCCAGGAGCTGCTCGGCGAGCCGGTCCAGCACGTCACGGTTGCGGGTGAGGATCTCCCAGGCCTCCCGCGTCGCGGCGTCGAGGAGGGAGCGGACCTCGTCATCGATGGTGGCGGCGACCTCGTCGGAGTACCCGCGAGTGCCCCCGCGTCCCATGTCGCGTCCCACGAAGGGGTCCGTGTCGGACTCCCCCAGCTTGACATTGCCGATGCGCGTGGACATGCCGTAGTCGGTGACCATGGCGCGCGCGTTCTGGGTGGCCTTCTCGATGTCGTTGGCCGCGCCGGTCGAAGGATCCCGGAAGACGATCTCCTCCGCCACGCGCCCACCCATCGCATACACGAGGTCGTCGAGGATCTGGTTGCGGGTCTTGGAGTAGCGGTCCTCGGCGGGCATGACCATCGTGTAGCCCAGCGCGCGCCCGCGGGGCAGGATCGTCACCTTGGTGACCGGGTCGGTGTAGCGCAGTGCGGCGGCACACACGGCGTGGCCGCCCTCGTGGTAGGCGGTGACGGCCTTGTCGTGGTCGTTCATCACGCGGGTCCGCTTCTGGGGACCAGCAATGACACGGTCGATGGCCTCGTCAATGGCTCGGGTGTCGATCAGGTCGGCATTGGAGCGGGCGGTGAGCAGCGCGGCCTCGTTGAGGACGTTGGCCAGGTCCGCACCGGTGAAGCCCGGGGTGCGCTTGGCGACCTGGCGCAGGTCGACGTCCGGGGTCAACGGCTTGCCGGTGGCATGGACACGCAGGATGGCCTCGCGGCCCTTGAGATCGGGCGCCTCCACGGAGACCTGGCGGTCGAAACGCCCCGGTCGCAGCAGTGCGGGATCCAGGATGTCGGGCCGGTTGGTGGCGGCGATCAGGATGACATTGGCGCGGTCGTCGAAGCCGTCCATCTCCACCAGCAACTGGTTGAGGGTCTGCTCGCGCTCGTCATTGCCGCCCCCGATGCCGGATCCGCGGTGGCGGCCCACGGCGTCGATCTCGTCGATGAAGATGATGGCGGGCGCGTCCTTCTTCGCCCGGTCGAAGAGATCACGCACACGCGAGGCGCCGACACCGACGTAGAGCTCCATGAACTCCGAACCGGAGATGGAGAAGAAGGGGACGTGGGCCTCGCCTGCCACGGCCTTGGCCAGCAGGGTCTTGCCGGTTCCCGGGGGACCGTAGAGCAGGACGCCACGGGGGATGCGTGCCCCCACCGCGTGGAACTTCTCCGGTTTGGACAAGAACTCGCGGATCTCCTCCAGCTCCTCCACGGCCTCGTCCTCGCCGGCGACGTCGGCGAAGGTCACGTCGGGGCGTTCCTGGGTGATCTCCTTGGCACGTGACTGGGCGAACCCGCCCATCATGCGCGACCCGCTCATCCGCGACATCAGCCACCAGAAGGCGCCGACCAGGATCACCAGGGGCAGTACGAGCTGCAGGATGGAGCTGAGGAAGGAGGGCTGGGGGTAGATCGCGTTCCACCCCTTGGCAGGGGCGACCTTCTCCACCGCGGCGATGACGTCGCCCGACTGGGAACGGGCGTAGCTGAAGGACAGCGAGGTCCCGAGGTTGCGGGTGGTGTCGCCCAGGCCGGTGGACTCATGGGTGTAGTCCTTGGACAGGGTGAGGTTCACCTGCTGGGTGCCGTCGTTGATGACGACGCGCTCCACCGTGGTGCCCTTGAGGATCTCGAGCCCCTCGGAGGTGTCGACCGGCTGGGGCTGGAACATGCGCCAGGCGAACCACCCCGCCGCCAGCAGGACCAGCAACGGGACCAGGATGTAGGTCCAGTTGATCCGCTTCTTCTTCTCGGTCTCAGCCACGTGTGTCCTTCGGTCACTCGGTCCTGGTGTTCACGGTGGGCTCAGCCGCCGTAGACATGGGGCGCCAGCGTTCCCACGAAGGGGAGGTGGCGGTACTTCTCGTCGTAGTCGAGTCCGTACCCGACGACGAACTCCGTGGGGATGTCGAAACCGACGTAGGACACGTCCACGTCGACCTTGGCCGCGCCCGGCTTGCGCAACAGGGTCGCGATGCGCACCGAGGCGGCACCGCGGGTCTCCAGGTTGTCCTTGAGCCAGGACAGCGTGAGACCGGAGTCGATGATGTCCTCGACAATGACCACGTCACGGTCGTGGACATCGGTGTCGAGGTCCTTGAGGATGCGCACCACGCCGGAGGACTTCGTGCCCGACCCGTAGGAGGACACCGCCATCCAGTCCATCTCCAGGGGTGTGTGGATCTTCCGGGAGAGATCTGCCATGACCATGATGGCCCCGCGCAGCACACCCACCAGGAGGATCTCCCTGCCCGCGTAGTCGCGGTCGATCTCTGCGGCCAGCTCGCTGAGCCTCGCGTCGATCTGTTCCTCACTCACCAGCACGTTCGACAGGTCAGATCCCATGTCCGCCGCGTCCACGCCGTTCCCTTCCTCTGGGTGCGTCCCGGGGCTCTCGGCCCGAGGGGACAGAACCCCTCAAGCGTGCCACAGTTCGCGGGGGACGGGCGACGGGGGTCCGGGATCTCGCTCAGGGCGGACGTGGAGGTGATCCGGACCACCGCGGCCGGGCCACCGGGTCGCCCACAGGTGCGGCGGTGGGCCGGGAGGCGGACCGTCACCTGTACTCCTCCGCTGTCGTGTTCCCCCCCACGGAGGTCATCTCCAGGACCGCTCCGCCCGGGTGCATCCTGCGTGCCACACCCACCCCGGGAAGGTCCAGTGGGCCCTGTCCGTGCCACGCGGTCACCAGGGCGTCCACTGCCTCGATGTGGGTCGCCGACAGGGACCCCGGCCGTGCACCGGCCCGCAGGAGAGCCCTGCGCAGGGCCCGCTCACGCACCGCCGGAGCTGCCCTCTCCAGCTCCCCCACGCCGACCAGCAAGCGGGGACGCCCATCCCCTGGATGACCCTGGGCGCACCCGCCCGGGTGTTCCTGACCGCTGTCCTGCCCCCGGTTCCCCTCGGCCAACGTGCGCCGGAGCAGGTCGGAGGCCAGTTCACTCAGGGCCGCGTCATCGCGGGCCAGCAGGCGGGCGCTGCGCGCCAGTGCCGGCACGGGGTCCTGCCCCAGGGCCCGCGCGAGGGCGGGGAGGGCCTCCGTCCGCACCGCGGAGCGACGCAACGCGGAACCGTCGGAGGCGCGCCAGGGGCCGTCAGAGGCGTTGGTGGGGTCTTCCACCCAGGCCACCCCCATCTGTCGACAGGCTGCACGTGTGTCCGCCCGCCTGGTCCCCAGGAGGGGGCGGGCCCACAGGAGCGGGCCCTCCGGGTCCGTCGCCGACATGGCCCGCAGGCTGTGGGAACCCGATCCCCGTGCCAGCCGCAGCAGCACGGTCTCCGCCTGGTCGTCCATCGTGTGGCCCAGCAGGATCGCCACCCGGGTGATGTCATCCCCCAACAGGGACATCGCGTGCCCACGCAGCGCCTGACGCCGTGCGTCACGGGCGGCACCCTCCGGCCCGCCCCCCTGTCCTACTTCGACACCCGTCCAGGTGGCCCGGGCCCCGAGACTCCCCAGGACCCGCGCCACATCGGCCGCCTCGCGGGCCGAACCGTGACGCAGTCCGTGGTCGACGGTGAGGGTGTGCACGGGCACACCCAGACGCACACACTGGTCGATGGCGGTGACCGCGAGCGCGAGGGAGTCCGCCCCTCCTGACACCGCCACGAGCACGGCGGCGCCGCCCTCCTCGGCGAAGGTGAGGAGGAGGGCACGCACGGCCAGGGACACCCTGGCGAGTGCGCCGCCGGGACGGGCACCGACCAGGGCGGAGGCGGCACACGTGCCCGGCACCACTGGGGTGGGACGCACGGGGGTGGGATGCACGGC
>JAKECL010000520.1 GCA_030460725.1 Propionibacterium sp. | reverse complement strand
CCCCGGAACTGAGCGGACTTCGCGGGAGGGGGTCAGTTCCTGTTGGAGCGGTGCTGGTGGTAGTAGTCGATGAGCGCCCTGGTGGAGGAGTCCTGCTCCGCCAACACATCTGCGTCCCCCGTGATGGCGGGCATCAGCTCCTTGGCCAGTGCCTTGCCCAGCTCGACACCCCACTGGTCGAAGGAGTCGATGCCCCACACGGCTCCCTGGACGAAGGTGATGTGCTCGTACAGCGCGATGAGCTGGCCCAGCACCGACGGCGTCAGTGCAGGGGCCATGATGGAGGTCGTGGGACGGTTGCCCGTGAAGACCCGCGCGGGCACGATCGACTCCGGTGTGCCCTCCGCGCGCACCTCCTCGGCGGTCTTGCCGAAGGCCAGGGCCTGGGTCTGGGCGAAGAAGTTCGACAGGAAGAGCTCGTGCATGTCGGCGTCCCCGTCACGCAGGGCCCAAGTGGGCTCGGCGAAGGCGATGAAGTCCGCAGGCACGATGCGTGTGCCCTGGTGGATGAGCTGGTAGAAGGCGTGCTGCCCGTTCGTCCCGGGTTCTCCCCAGAACACCTCACCCGTGTCGTACTCGACCGGCGTCCCGTCCCAGCGCACGGACTTCCCGTTGGATTCCATGGTGAGTTGCTGGAGGTAGGCGGGGAAGCGGTGCAGGTACTGGGAGTAGGGCAGGACGGCGTGGGTGTCGAAGCCCAGGAAGTTCGAGTACCAGACATTCAGGAGCCCCATGAGCAGGGGGACATTGTCCTTGGGCGCTGCGGTGGCGAAGTGCTCGTCGACGGTGTGGAAGCCCTCCAGGAACTCCTCGAAGCGGTCGGGTCCGATCGCCACGGCCAGCGACGTCCCCACCGCGGAGTCCACCGAGTAACGCCCCCCCACCCAGTTCCAGAAGCCGAAGGCGTTGGCGGGGTCGATGCCGAACTCCGCAACCTTGTCCAGCGCGGTGGACACGGCCACGAAGTGCTTCGACACCGCGTCGCGGGCGGCGTCGGCGTCGCCCTCGTGGAGGATGCCCCGCGAGCGCAGGGTCGCGAGGAACCACTCGCGCACCACGCGGGCATTGGTCAGGGTCTCCAGCGTGGTGAAGGTCTTGGAGGCGACGATGACGAGGGTCGTCTCAGGGTCGAGGTCCTTCGTCTTCTCACCCGCGTCGGTGGGGTCGATGTTGGAGATGAAGCGGCAGTTCAGTCCCTGCTTGACATAGGGCTTGAGCGCTTCGTGGGCCATGACGGGACCCAGATCCGATCCACCGATCCCGATGTTGAGGACCGTCTCGACCGGCTTCCCGGTGGCACCCGTCCATTCCCCCGAGCGCACCCGGTCGGCGAAGTCGTAGACGTGTGCCAGGACCTCGTGGACGTCCTCCACGACCTCCTGGCCGTCCACCTCCAGCTGGTCTGCCCTGGGGCGTCGCAGGGCCGTGTGCAGGACCGCGCGGTCCTCCGTGACGTTGATGTGCTCCCCGCGCAGCATGCGGTCACGATGGGCCAGGACCCCGGTCTGGTCCGCCAGGGCCAGGAGCTCGTCGAGGACGGCGTCATCGACCAGGTTCTTCGAGAGGTCAACGTGCAGGTCCCCCACCGTGCGTGTCCAGTGCTGGGCACGCTGCAGGTCGGCCGCGAACCAGGCGCGCAGATCGGGTGCGAAGGTGTCCGCACGGAGGTCCAGGGCCTGCCAGGCAGCGGTGGTGCTCGGGTCGATGGGGGTGGGGATGTCACTCATGTCTGCTCCTGTGGATGGTGTGCCCCCGTGTCCGGG
>JAKECL010000055.1 GCA_030460725.1 Propionibacterium sp. | reverse complement strand
CCAGGCATCGACGAGGGCGACCCCCACGCGCTGTGTCCGGGTGTGGTGGGGGCTCTCCTTGCGCGCAGGGACGGTGGAAACCCCGGGGCGCCAGGAGCGTGCGCACCTGCCTGCAGGCGATGCCTGCGTGCAGGTGTCGCCCCGTCCTCCTCCTTCCGGGGTGGAGGCAGGGGGTGGGGCATTCGGGAACACCCGTCGCACGTATTCAGGGGAGTGGGAGCGTGCCCTGCCTCAGGGGACGTCGAGATCCATGAGCATCCGGGTGTTGCCCAGGGTGTTGGGCTTGACGGAGGCGAGGTCCAGGAACTCCTTGACACCGTCGTCGTGGCTGCGGAGCATCTCGGCGAAGGCGTCCTCACCCACAGGGGTGCCCTCGATGATGTGGAAGCCGTGGCGGGCGAAGAAGTCGACCTCGAAGGTCAGACAGAAGGCGCGGCGCAGGTCCAGGCGGCGTGCCCGGTCCAGGAGGGACTCCAGCAGGGCGGACCCCACCCCCCGGTGCAGATGGGCCGGGTCCACCGCCAGCGTGCGAACCTCCGCGATGTCGTCCCACATGACGTGCAGGGCTCCGCATCCGATGATGCCGCCACCTGCTGCGTCCTCGGCGACCAGGAACTCCTGGATGTCCTCGAAGTAGTGGATCAGCTCCTTGGCCACCAGGATGCGACGGGCCGCGTAGGGGCTGGCCAGAGCGGCGATGGAACGGACGTCCCCGGGGCGGGCGTCTCGGATCAGGAGTGTCACCTGACCATTGTGCGCGGGTGGACCGCCCTCATGCGTGCGAGGTCCAGCAGGGCGCGTGCGGCAGCGTCGTCGAGGACCAGATCCGTGGCCACCCCGGCACGCAGGGCCCCCAGCAGGGGCAGCGCCTTGGACGCGCCTGAGACCACGCACAGGCGGTGGGGGATGTGTTGGAGGGTGCTGGGAGTGGGTCCTGATGCCCTGTGGTTCAGGTCCATGTCCGTGGAACCGTCCTCACGGATGAGAACGGTGCACACGTCTCCCACCACGCCGTCGGCCTTCGCGTCGTGGAGTTCCTGGGGCTCCAGGTATCCCCCGGAGTAGACGTGGGAGGGGAGGTTCGCAGCCAGGGCTCCGACTCCGAACAGCGCGACCGTGGCCGACTCGATGGTCTGCAGGACGGAGCGGATGGAGCGCTCGCGCCACAGGGACTGCTTGGTGTCGGGGTAGTCGAAGAAGGCGGGCACCGGGAAGTTGACCATGCGTGAGCCGAAGGCCTCCGCCGCCTGGGAGATGATCGAATCGACATAGGGCAGTCCCGACTGACTGGCGTTGGCGGCTCCGTTGAGCTGGACGACGACCGAACCCGGGAAGTGGACGTGGGGGAGGTTGCGGGTGACCTCGGCGGTCGTGTTGCCCCAGGCGATGCCCAGGACCGCCTGGGGTTCCATGAGCTCAACCAGGCGTTCAGCTGCCACCAGGGCGACATTGTGGAGCCTGTTGACCTCGGTGTCGACGTCGGGGACGGGGACGACGGAGGTGCGCACGCCGAAGAGTTCGTTGACCTGTCCGGCCAGTGTTCCGCGTGTCCCGGGTGCAGCCGCCACGGAGATGCGGACCAGGCCCGTCTCGCGGGCATGGGCCAGCAGACGCGACACGGAGGAGCGGGACACCCCCAGGTGTCGTGCGATCGTCTCCATGGTCTGGCCCTGGAGGTAGTACATGGAAGCGGCCTCATGGGCCTGCTCGTCACGGATGCTCACGGGGTCCAGTGTGTCATGCACAGGCGTGCATTGCAGCCGGTTCGATGTGCAGCACTGCGATACTGGGTGCCGCACCTGAGGTGCGCGAATGAGGAACGCCGCGCGCACATGCACAGACATCGAAGGAGATGAGAAGAGCATGACCACCCCCCAGCTCTCAGCCGAAAGCCGTGTGGCAGCCCTGTCGGACATGGCCTCCCAGCCCCTCGACGTCCTGGTGGTCGGAGGCGGTGTGACCGGTGCGGGCATCGCCCTGGATGCCGTCACCCGAGGTCTGCGGGTGGGTGTCGTGGAGGCGCAGGACTGGGCGTCGGGGACGTCCTCGCGCTCATCGAAGCTCGTCCACGGGGGTCTGCGATACCTCTACCAACTGGACTTCAAGCTGGTTGCGGAGTCCCTTCGTGAACGCGGACTCCTGCTGTCCACCACCGCCCCACACCTGGTGAAGGCGCAGCCCTTCCTGTGGCCGCTGAAGACACCGGTCATCGAACGCGCCTACTCCGCAGTCGGTGTGGGCATGTACGACGTCATGGCCCAGTGGGCACACCGCGGATCCGTGCCCGTCCAACGCCACCACACCCGGAAGGGTTCCCTGCGTCTGGCTCCCGCGCTGAAGCCCGACGCGCTGACCGGCTCCATCGTCTACTACGACTCCCGCGTGGACGACGCCCGTCTGGTCGTCACCCTGGTGCGCACGGCTGTGCGTCACGGAGCGCTCGCGGCCAACCGCACCCAGGTGGTCGGACTGCTCAAGGACGACACCGGGCGCGTCACCGGGGCGGATCTGCGCGATCTGGAGAGCGGGGAGGACGTCCAGGTCCGTGCCCGGGCGGTCATCAATGCGACAGGCGTGTGGACGGAGAAGACCCAGTCCCTGGCCGGCACCGGGGGCGGACTGAAGGTCCTGGCGTCCAAGGGCATCCACCTGGTGGTCCCCCGGGATCGCATTCGCTCCGAGGTCGGCATCTTCCTGCGCACCGAGAAGTCCGTGCTCTTCATCATTCCGTGGAAGCGTTACTGGATCATCGGTACGACGGACACGGCCTACCACCTGGACCGCCGCGAGCCGGTGGCGGACCGCGCCGACATCGACTACCTCCTGGACCACGCGAACTCCGTCCTCGCCGATCCACTGACCAGGGACGACGTCATCGGCACCTTTGCCGGCCTGCGCCCACTGCTGCAGCCCGGCACCCTGGACGGGGACGACTCGAAGTCCACGAAGGTCTCCCGCGAGCACACCGTCACCGAGGCCGCGCCGGGCCTGACCGTGATCGCCGGAGGCAAGCTCACCTCCTACAGGCAGATGGCTGAGGATGCGGTCGACTTCGCCCTGGGGTCGGCCCGCGCGGCAGCGACGCCCTCCGTGACGGCCCGAACCCCTCTGGAGGGTGCGGACGGCTACCACGCCCTGTGGGGACGTCGTCATGCGTTGGCCGCGCAGTCGGGGCTCTCACTCGACCACGTGGAGGACCTCCTGGACCGCTACGGTTCCGACATCGAGGTCATCCTCGGGATGATCTCCGAGCGTCCCGACCTGGCGGGCGAACTCCAGGGCGCACCGGAGTACCTGCGAGCCGAGATCGCCTTCGCCCTCACCCACGAGGGGGCCCTGCACCTGGAGGATCTCCTGGTGCGGCGCACCCGGGCGACCTACGAGCACCGGGACAGGGGACTCGCCGTTGCTGAAGAAGCCGCGGACCTGGCCTCCGAACTGCTTGGATGGGACCAGGAGAGGAGGTCGGCGGAGTTGGCGGCCTATGAGGCCAGATGCCGGGCCGAGGACCGGGCCGAGGGCATTCTCGACGAGGTGGAGGCCCAGGGGGTTCGCGGCGAGGTCGGGGAGGTGACACCCTTCATCGATGTCGCACCGGATGTGCAGGGGTGAGACCTGCTTCTGACAAGATCTTCCCACGCGCGAGGCCACCAGGGCGGAACGCGCAGGAGAGCAACACAGCGGGGCAAATGCCCCGCGACTGCGGTCGCTGCGGGGGTCGATGACCCGAAAGCGGCACCCGTGCGAGGCGGAATGGGCTGCCTCCACAATCGGCGTGATGACGCGCCGAAGAAAGGTGGAACACAGTGTTCACGACAGTGCTCCCTGCGGCGATTGAAGCAGGAACCACGCCCACGACGGGGCAGATCTTCATCTCGGAGTTCCTCGGGACCACGATCCTGCTGCTGCTCGGTGCGGGCGTCGTCGCCACCAACCTCCTCCCGAAGTCCAAGGGTCGCGGGACCGGCTGGTTGATGGTCAACTTCGGGTGGGGCTTCGCCGTCTTCGCCGGCGTGTACGTCGCGTACTCGACCGGAGGACACCTCAACCCGGCGGTCACGATCGCCAAGGTCGTGGGCCACATGTTCGACGACTCGGTGACCCTCAACGGACCCGCCATCGGCGAGGGCGGCGTAGCCGTCACCGCCATGAACGTCATTGTCTACATCGTCGCCCAGTTCCTGGGTGCCTTCGTCGGTGCC
Organism: Propionibacterium sp.; assembly: GCA_030460725.1. GTDB lineage: Bacteria > Actinomycetota > Actinomycetes > Actinomycetales > Actinomycetaceae > Pauljensenia. Next base: position 4,076 of record JAKECL010000055.1, on the reverse strand, counting down.
GTCCTGGCATGGCTGACCTACAAGAAGCAGTTCGACGAGGATCTCGATCCGGCCCTCAAGCTCGGTGTGTTCTCCACCGGCCCCGAGGAGCGCTCCTACGGCTGGAACGTCGTCACCGAGGCCATCGCCACCGCGGTCCTCATCATCTGGGTCTTCGTGTCCGGCTACTCGCCCTCAGGGCTGGGACCGCTGGGCGTTGCCATCATCATCGTGGTCATCGGCGCCTCCCTCGGTGGCCCGACGGGATACGCCATCAACCCTGCTCGTGACCTCGGGCCCCGCATCGCCCACGCCGTCCTGCCCATCAAGGGCAAGGGTGGCTCGGACTGGTCCTACTCCTGGGTCCCGGTCGTGGGCCCGATCATCGGCGCCATCGTGGCGACCGTCATCGTGTTCGTCTCCGGCCTCGCCTGAGCGACGCCACACCACACACCATCCATCCCGGTGTCGGTCGGGGTCACGGGCCCGGGTCACGGGCCCCGACCGACACCCGGGCATCCTCCCTCCAACCACCACGAAGAAGTGAGAAGGACAGACATGTCAGAAGAGAAGTACGTCATGGCGATCGACCAGGGGACGACCTCGTCCCGGGCGATCATCTTCAACCACTCCGGCGAGATCGTCGCCGTCGGCCAGCAGGAGTTCACCCAGATCTTCCCCAACCCGGGCTGGGTCGAGCACGACCCCCTGGAGATCTGGGACTCGGTCCGCGCGGTTGTCGCCGACGCCTTCGCGAAGGCAGGGATCAACCGTCACCAGCTGGCGGCGGTGGGCATCACGAACCAGCGCGAGACCACTGTCGTGTGGGACAAGAACACGGGCGAGCCCGTCTACAACGCGATCGTGTGGCAGGACACCCGTACCGCAGCCATCACGCGTGAGCTGGCCGGGGACAAGGGCATGGACCGCTACAAGGACATCTGTGGCCTGGGACTGTCCACCTACTTCTCCGGCCCGAAGATCAAGTGGATCCTGGACAACGTGCCCGGGGCCCGCGAGAAGGCTGAGGCCGGGGACCTGTACTTCGGCAACACCGACTCCTGGGTGCTGTGGAACATGACCGGTGGGGTCGAGGGCGGCATCCACGTCACCGACGTCACCAACGCCTCGCGCACCATGCTCATGGACATCACGAAGCTCGAGTGGCGTGAGGACATCGCCTCCGACTTCGGAATCCCGGTGTCGATGCTGCCCGAGATCCGCTCCTCCTCGGAGGTCTACGGATATGGGCGCAAGCAGGGCCTCCTCATCGACACGCCCATCTCGGGCATCCTCGGTGACCAGCAGGCCGCCACCTTCGGCCAGGCCTGCTTCGAACGCGGCCAGGCGAAGAACACCTACGGCACCGGCTGCTTCATGCTGATGAACACCGGCGACGAGCCGGTGTTCTCCGCCAACGGCCTCCTCACCACGGTGGCCTACAAGATCGGCGAGCAGCCCGCGGTCTACGCCCTTGAGGGCTCCATCGCCGTGGCCGGGTCCCTGGTCCAGTGGCTGCGCGACAACCTGGGGATGATCGAGAAGTCGAGCGACATCCAGGCCTTGGCCGAGACGGTCGAGGACAACGGCGGGGTCTACTTCGTCCCGGCGTTCTCGGGATTGTTCGCCCCCTACTGGCGTGACGACGCCCGCGGCGCCATCGTGGGTCTCACGCGCTACGCCAACAAGGGCCACGTCGCCCGCGCGGTCGAGGAGTCCACGGCCTTCCAGTCCCGTGAGGTCCTGGACGCCATGAACGCCGACTCCGGGGTGCCCCTCAAGGAGCTCAAGGTCGACGGTGGCATGACGCATGACGATCTGGTCATGCAGTTCCAGGCCGACCTGTGCGGTGTGGACGTCGTGCGTCCCAAGGTCATCGAGACCACCGCACTGGGAGCCGCCTACGCCGCGGGTATCGCGGTGGGCTTCTGGGACGGCACCGATGATGTCATCGCGAACTGGCAGGAAGGCAAGCGGTGGACACCCCAGGCCGACCAGGCCGAGGTCGACCGGACCTTCCGCCTGTGGAAGAAGGCCGTCACGCGCACCTTCGACTGGGTCGACGACGACGTGAAGTGATCGCCGTCAGCCGGTGACGGGGGGGCGGGGGCCCCAGGTGCCCGCCCCCCCCCCCCCCCCGGGAGGGGGGGGCCCCCGCCGGCCCCCCCCCCCCCCCCCACTGGGTTGTGGGGGCGGACCGGGCGGGGCCCTCCCCCCCGGGGCGCCGGGGGGGGCCTGGGCCCGTCCCGTGCGTTCGGCATGTGCTCCCCGGGGTCGATCCCTCACGCAGGCATCCGCGACGGTGCGCGCGCACACGGAGGCACCCCCGGCCCTCGCGGTGAGGGACAGGGGTGCACTGGAGGGAGCGAAGCGCTGAGCTTCCGGCGCCGACTCAGAGGAAGTCGAAGGGATTGAACTCGTCGACGTCGATGATGCGGATGCGGGGCAGCTGCACCTGGAAGGCATGGACGTCGTACTCGATGTCGATGACCTCCAGGCCGAGGTCCACGAGCTCGTGGAGCTGGGAGGAGAGGAACTCCCGGAAGCAGACCACCGCGACCTTGCGGCCCATCTCCAGGAGGGCACGGACCTGGGGCACGAAATCGCCGTCATGGCTGCCCAGGATCACGGAACCGGAGTCGAGTTGGGCGATGGCCTCCAGGGTGCGCTGCACACCGACGTCCACGACCTTCATGCCCGCGGGGCCCGCCAGGGGGATGGCCTTGTAGTCCATGGCGGTGAGGGCCTGGACGAAGCCCATCGGCAGGTATCCGCTGGAGCCGTTGAGGAAGAAGAGTCCCTTGGCGGGTTCCCCCCAGGTCTCGCCCGCTGCCGCCAGGACACGGTCCCAGCGGGGGCGTTCCTCCGGGGCGGGGCGGTGGTCCAGCACGGACATTCCGAGGGTGGCGTCGATGTTCTCGCCATCGACCACCAGGTAGGTCGTTTCAGCCATGTGCCCAGAGTAGGGCCTGGGTGTGGATGCGCCGAGCGGGTGGTCGGATCGCTCCGGCCACCCGCTCGTCCGCGCAGAAGGTCCGGGGTGGTCGTCCCGGACCGGGTCGCGGATGCCTGTCAGGCCTTCTTCTTCAGTGCGGAGAGCCGCGCCTCGACCTCGATGTCGGAGGAGTCGGTGTCCAGCTCCGCGAACTGGGACTCCAGGGAGGTCGAGGCGACCTCCGCCTTGCCCTGTGCCATGGCCTCGGCCCGGCGCACCTTGTCCTCGTAACGGGAGAGCTCGGAGGTCGGGTCCAGGACATTGATGGAGGAGATCGCGTCGGTGACCGTGGCCTGTGCCTCCGCCGACTTCTGGCGCGCAACCAGCTGGTCGCGGCGCGACTTGAGCTGCTCCAGGCGGTCCTTCATCCCGACCAGGCCCGACTTCAGCTTGTCGACGACCTCCGTCTGGGAGGCGATCATGGGCTCCGCGTCGCGGGCCTCGCCCTCGAACTGGATCTGCTTGCCGAGCGCCACCTTGGCCAGGTTGTCCCACTTGTCGGCCCCTGCGCCGTCCCCGGCAGTGCGCAGCTGGTCGGCCTTGTCGGAGGCGGCCTGGGCCTTGCGGCCCCAGTCCGCCGCGGTGGCGACGTCGTCGGCGTGGTCCTTCTCCGCCAGACGCAGGTTGCCCACGGTCTGGGCCACGGCCGTCTCCGCCTCGGCGATGGAGTTCGTGTAGTCGCGGATCAGCTGGTCGAGCATCTTCTGGGGGTCCTCGGCGCGGTCGATGAGCGCGTTGATGTTGGCCTTGGCCAGCTGGGAGATGCGTCCCAGGATCGACTGCTTCTCTGCCATGTGTTCTCCTCGGTTCGTCAGGGGTGATCGGCTTCACGTCCTGCGGGAATGATATCGGCTGGCCCACCCTGCGGCGAGGGGGGAGAAGGCTTCCGCCGTCCGCGAAGTCGGGGTGGTTGCGCTACTTGCGTGGCGAGGGCGACGCAGCCGGGTGCCACTCGGGTCATCGGAGCGCCCCCGGGGTGCGCGAGGGGCGCCTTCGCCGGGCTGCATGCCGGCAGGGGATCCGTCGGGCAGGCGATCCACCGGGCAGGGGATCGACCGGGCGGGGACCCGGAGGGCGCGGTCTCAGAAGGAGGAACCGCCTC
>JAKECL010000519.1 GCA_030460725.1 Propionibacterium sp. | reverse complement strand
TCGCTCGTCGCATTCGGGCGGCGCTCCTGGGAACCCCGGCCTGCCAGGCCCATCTTCAGGAGGAGATGAACGCTCCGGTCTGAGCAGCGGGAGACGATGCTGCCCCAGCCGGGTGGGAACCTCCGTTCCGGGTGCGGCCGTGTGGGAACTCTCGGCCCCGGACGCCGCGCAGGACAGCCGGGGCTGGCGTGCCCGTGTGACACAATCGCCCCCGTGTGGTCCTATCTGGGTGCGATGACCCTGTTGGGTGGCCTCGGTTTCGACCCGGCACCCATGCTCATCTCGGTCGCCGCGCTCTCCCTGGGGGCTCGGCGTCGCAAGATCATTCTCTTCGCAACGGTCCTGGTCCTGGGCACTGCCGCATGGGGTGTGGCGGTGACCTTGGTGGCTGGCCCCGCCATCCGACACGTGCACTGGTTGGCGCTCGCGGAGTCGGTCCCCGGTCTGGTGGCGGCCACCCTGGTCGCGGTGGCGCTCCTGGCATGGGGGGTGGTGACGCTGCGTACCCGATGGCATCGCGCGAACCTTGCCTCCATCATCGACGAGGGCGACGCTGCTGCGTCGGCGCCAGCTCGGCAGTCGCGTGCCGCCTCCGGGATCGCTGCCGGGCCGCTGCCACTGCTCCTGGTCGCACTGGCCTTCATCGCCGTGGTCCTCTCGGACCCGCCCTTCCCCACGGCCATCGTCCTGTCCGCACACCGATCCGTCGTTGAGGTCGTGCTGGGGTTCCTCATCTGGGCTGCCGTGTCGCAGTCGCCGGTGGTGGTCCTGGCGGTGGCACTGTCGCTGGGGGTGGGTGAGCGTTTCGTCGTGGGCTCACGGCGCGTCATGTCGCGTGTGGCTCCTCTGGCCACAATGGTCGTGGCAGGTGCCTGCGTGGTGGCCGGTGCGGCGCTCCTGGTGTGGGTGGCGGTGCGGGCAGCGGGATGAGGGGCCGGCGACCTGGGAGCGGTTGCGTCGGTTGCAGCGGTTCCCGCGGCGTCGGTGTGGCTCTCCACGAGTGTGGGGCGGGCCGCAGGCCCCTGCACTTCGCCCGGAGCGGGTCTTCGCCCCCACCCGGCACTCCCATCCGGGGACCCGCAGCGGGACTGGCGCTCACATCGCGCCCGAAGCCCGTGCAGGGAAGGGACACCCGATCCGTGAACGGGTGCAGCCCCAGTCAGCCGTCGTGGCTGTTCACGGCTCGCAGTCTCAGTCGGAGAGACTGAAGCGGTAGACGTTCGTCTCTCGCAGTTGGAACCCGCACCTGCGGTAGAGCCGGTTCGCAGCCTCACGTGTGGGGCGTGACGTCAGGTCGACCGTGCGTGCTCCCAAGGTGCGGGCATACTCCACTGCCGCCTCGACCAGGGCCTGACCCGCTCCGCTGCCTCGCGCCTCGGAGTCGACCACGACGTCCTCGATCCACGCGCGCAGGCCGGTGGGGATCTCGAAGGTGGCCAGTGAGAGCATTCCGAGGATGGGCCCGGGGTGGTCGGGGTCCGAACCGGCACGATGGACGAAGAGGTGCACGCTGTCCTGGGAGAGGAAGCGCTCGGTGGCGGTGGCGTCCAAGGGCACTGAGCTGCGCGAGAGCTGGGGGATGAGTCTCCCCATGGCCTCGACGATCTCAGGGGAGGACTCAGTGACTCGCTCGATGGACATGGGCACTCCTTCGTGTGGCTGGTGCTCGGATCCTACCGGCACGGCGGGATGCTGCGGCGCGATGCTTCGCGGCGCGGAAGCGGTGCAAGGGGCGTCGTGCCCCTGCCCACATGCGCGCGACGA
>JAKECL010000518.1 GCA_030460725.1 Propionibacterium sp. | reverse complement strand
ATTCTGGCATCCCCGGAGGCCGCACGCGTGGGCCGTCCGCACCATGTGGCCAGTCCTGGCGACCTCCGCTCCCTCCCCGCTGCGAGGCCCGTGGCCTCCGGCCACCCCCGAGCAGGTGAGAGGGCGGTGCCGGGCACCGGGGGCACCCGCGTGCCGGGAGGGAGCGTTGGCGACGATGTGGGACAATGGAGCCAATTCCGGGCACATCAGTGGGGGTGGCGAATGGCCCTGTTCGAGTTCGAGGGCGGGCACCTGGTGCCCGCCCAGTTCGGCCGACCCGTCGCCAATGGCTTGACACCCGAGGTCCTGGACTCGGTGCGTGGACAGGTCCTGGAGATCGTCTCGCGTCCTCTCTTCCCCATCACTTGGCGAGACATGTCGCGGGTCAGCGATCCCAGCAACGACACTCCCCGTCTCACTGCTCTGGACGCCTCGGGACAGGTCGTGTCCGTGGAGGTGCTCGAGCACCTGGATTCCGACACCCTGATCGCCTCCCTCTCGCGTCTGGCGGACACCGCCTCCCTGTCCTGGAGTGACCTGGCCCGGGAGTATCCCGGGGACATCGAGGGATTCAAGGCGGGATGGGTGCACTTCCGTGACTCCATGCCCCCCTCGCCGGCACCCGGTCCGCGACTGGTGATGGTGGTCGGCTCCATCGACGCCCAGGTGCGTCCGGCACTGGACGTCCTGGCCTCCTCGGGGGTCGAGGTCCACGAGATGTCACTGCGCCAGATGTCCAACGGTCGAGCCTTCATGGAGGTCCACGCCGTCGGTCCCCGTCTCTACGGACACAACCCACAGGTGCTCCTGGGGCGTACCGGGGCCATCCCCGAGCTCTCGGTGCCCCGCCCGGCGACCACCGGCGAGCTGCCCGCAGCGGTGGAGCACCCACGCGACGTCGGGGAGCAAGCTGGCGCGGAGCACGTCGCGCAGGATGCCCCCAACCCGGCCACCGGCGGTGAGGACCTGCCCGGGATCGCCCGAACGGAGGAACACCCCGGGTTCGGTCCCGGACACCTGGGGTCCGTGGGCACCGCGCAACACCCTCGCGCACGTCATGCCGGGTTCCACGCCCAGGCGGACACCGGGTCAGCGACCTCGGGCCACGCGACGACCATCCCCCACCTGCCCGCCCATGAAGGCGCCTGGAGTGAGGCCCTGGGGGCATGGGAGGGAGCAGGCGAGGTCCAGCGGGCACCCGAAGCGGCAGAGCCGGCGTCCGAGGCCTCCACCTCGGGGGAGACTGGCGCGCCCACCCCCCAGCGTCGCACGCACGGGGAGGACGGCACCCCCGAACCGCGGATCCCGGCAGCGGACACCCCCGTGACGGACATACCTGCGACGGACTTTTCCGCGCCGGACACCCCCGTGGAGGAGGCACACAGGGCCCATGCGGCCGCGGCCTGGTCCTCCGCCGACCGTCGCAGTTCCCAGCGCCCTGAGGCACTGGAGGGCGTGCCGGTGCTCGAGCGCGACACCCAGGCCATGGAGGCACTCGGACGCATCGTCGGTGAGGAGGCGCCCCTGGTGCTGCGCCCCTCCCTCACGCCGCCCGTCGCCGGGGTTCTCACCCCCCGGGGACAGATCCGTGTTCCCTCCGGTTCCTACCCCGACCCCACGGAGGCACTGGCCGCCAGCGGGCATCCGGGCCTGGACGGGTGGGAGGAATGGCACCTCGGTGACGGCCTGGGTCCCACGCTCGCCGAGTCGCTGGACGAGGTCAACGCCGAGATCGTCCGCGAGTACGAGCGCGCCGCGGAGCGCC
>JAKECL010000517.1 GCA_030460725.1 Propionibacterium sp. | reverse complement strand
TGAAGAACAGGGGGCTGCGGGGACCGCCAGGACCCGCCGCGGAGGTGGGCCCTCTGTCAGCCCCGAACGCCCGCCCGGGCCGGGGGAGCACCGCGACCGGGCTCAGGCGATGACACCGATGATCTCGCCGATGAGTCGGAAGTTGAGGACGGTGAGCACCGCCGTGGAGAACCACCCCAGCACGCTCACCCACCGGGCATTCGCGAATCGCTCGCCCATGATCTTCTTCGAGGAGGTGAACCACACCAGGGGCACCATCGACACCGGCAGGGCGATGCACAGGAAGACCTGGGAGTTCACCAGCAGTGCATCCAGCGCGGCCTCGTCCCCGCCGTAGATGATCGTGCAGATGACCACCGGGATCACGGCGATCAGTCGCGTGATGACGCGCCGGAACCACAGCGGCACCCGCAGGCGGATGAAGCCTTCCATGACCACCTGGCCGGTGAGGGTGCCGGTGATGGTGGAGTTCTGCCCCGAGGCCAGCAGTGCCACGGCGAAGAGGGTGGAGAGTACCGGGCTCGCCACCGATCCTGCGATCGCGTTGTCCTGCAGGGCCGCATGCAACGCCCCGAAGGTCGAGAGATCACTGCTGGTCCCGAAGAAGAGACCCGCGCCGAGCAGCAGCAACAGGCAGTTGATGATGAACGCCCCGGAGAGTTGCAGGTTCGAGTCCCAGGTCGCGAAACGTACCGCGCGCGCCTTCCCGGCCACGTCCGCCCTGTCGTAGGCACGGGACTGCACGATTGCGGAGTGCAGGTAGAGGTTGTGGGGCATGACCGTGGCTCCCACGATGCCCAGGGCCATGTGGAGCTCTTGGGGTTGGAGGACCTTGGCCGAGGGGAGGAAGCCGACGGCGACCTGCCCCATGTCGGGGGCGGCGATCCAGACCTCGTAGACGAAGACCACCATGATCGTGAGGATCAGGGTGGCCACGATCGCCTCGATCTTGCGGAAACCGACCTGCATGAGAAGCAGGAGGACGAAGACGTCGAAGACGGTGAGGATGACACCGAGCACCAGGGACATGCCGAAGAGCAGGTGGAGGGCGATGGCAGCACCGATCACCTCTGCGATGTCGGTGGCCATGATGGCCAGTTCCGCCACGATCCACAAGACGATGCCCGTGCGTCGGCCTGTGTGGGCGCGGGTGGCCTGGGCCAGGTCCATACCGGTGACGATGCCGAGCTTGGCCGCCATGTACTGCAGGAGCATGGCCACCAGGGAGGAGAGCAGGATGACGTTCAGCAACATGTAGCCGAACTGGGCGCCACCACCGATGGACGTCACCCAGTTGCCCGGGTCCATGTATCCCACGGCCACCAGCGCGCCGGGTCCGGAGAAGCGCAGGAGTGTGCGCCAGAAGGCCGCACCCTCCGGCGGAACCTCCACGGTCCCGTTGATCTCTTCCAGGGAGGGGCCGTTCGCCGGACGGATCAGGCCGCCGACCTGGTCCTGCTCCTTCTGCTCTTCGAGCGCTGCCGGGATGGCCATGGGGCCTCCTCGTGGGTGGTGCGAGTGCTGACCTCATTGTTCTAGCACTCGAATCACCGATTTCGTAGATCCGAAGTCGTACTGTGACGCACCATCCTCCCCCGCGAAGTCCGTCCCCAATTCCACCGAAGTCCGTCCCAGATCCTGCCGAAGTCCGTCGCAGAGTGCGACGACATCCGTCAGTCCGGGGCCCGAAGGGCGGATGGGCAGACGGGTAGGTGAGTGGGTAGGGACGTGGGGAGGACGTCGCCCTCAGATCTGTGGACAGGGC
>JAKECL010000054.1 GCA_030460725.1 Propionibacterium sp. | reverse complement strand
ACGACGTTGCGCAGTTGATCGACGGTGTAGGCACCGCCATCCTCCAGGAGCTCCAGCACTGCGGCACGCAGGTTCGCGACGGGGTGCGCCCCCAGTGACGACGAGGACGCTGCGGGGGAGGTCGGGGGCTGGCGCAGGTCGGGAAGGGGGACCGAACCCCCTCGTTCCACCGCCCTCATCCCAGCGGACGGGTCGGAACTGCCCGGGGCCGGCGCTGGGCCTGCTGCTCCCCGATACGTGTCGGGCAGCACCTCCGCTGCGATCTCCTGGGGGGCGAAGGCGATGAGCCCGTCGTCACCCCCGAGCTCTCCCGCCCCGCACCACAAGACCTCGCCCGTTGAGACGAGCTGGTCCAGGAGTGCCCCGTGATAGCCGGGAACCCGGGCGGGCAGCACCTGGGACTCCCACACGGAAGCCGGAAGGGGACGTCCAGCCAACTGGTCCAGGGCCCCCAGTACCGCGTCGACCTGATCGCCCCCGCGGGCAGGGTCCGGATCTCGGCGGATGGTGCCGTGCCAGTCCTGGAGGAAGCGAACGAAGGCCGGGGCACTGACCGGGCGCGTGGCCCGACGCGCGGCAGCCAGGGAACGCAGGCGCAACGTGCGCAGGACCTCGGTACCAATCCACTCATGTGCCGAGCGCGGGTCCTGGGGCGAGGGGACTGCGCCTGCCTCCGGGTGCCGCGCAATGCCGGAAGGGAGTGCGGAGGCTGCCTGCGCCTGGCGGAAGCGCCCGCGCACGACCCGGTCCCGGCTGCGCAGACCCTCCAACACAGGCTCGACCACCGCTGCCCCCAGTCCCAGGCGCAAAGCCACCTCCCCGGTCGTGAAGGCGGTATGTGTGCGGGCGTGGCGCAGGACCAGGTCCCCCAGTGGGTCCTGGACGGGCTCCAGGTGGACAGGGTCCACTCCCGCGGGAAGGTCCACCGCCAGTGCATCGCGCACCCGGGCGGCGTCCTCGACCCCGATCCACATCTCACGTGCGCCGATCCCCACCGCCAGGGCACGGCCCTGTGTCCGAAGATCCATCAGGTGGGCGCGCGCCTGCCCGGAATCCTCGCAGCGTCCTGCCACCTCCGGGGCCTCCAAGGGACCCAACTCACGCAGCAGGTCCGCCACTCCTTCGAGTCCACGTGCCCGACGATCAGGTGCGGTGCGCTGGAGCTCAGCCTCCACCCGCACCATGACCTCCGGATCCAGCAGGGACGCGATGTCGACCTCGCCCAGGAGGTCTGCCAGGAGGGCAGTGTCCAGGGAGAGCAGGGAGGCGCGCCGCTCCGCCAGTGGCTGGTCCTGGTCGTAGAGATTCGCCCCCACGTAGCCGAAGAGCAGTGTGGAGGCAAAGGGGGACGGGACCGCGGTCTCGACCTCGACCAGGTCGATCTCCCCCGAGTCCACTGCGCGCAGCAGGTGGGTGAGGGCATCCAGGTCGTAGACGTCGGCCAGGCACTCCCGGGCCGTCTCCAGCAGGATCGGGAACTCCGGGTGCGCGCTCGCCACCGACAGCAGCTGGGCGGCGCGCTGGCGCTGTTGCCACAGGGGAGAACGCCTGCCCGGGTTCCGCCTGGGCAACAGCAGGGCACGTGCCGCGCACTCCCGGAACCGCGCGGCGAAGAGTGCCGAGTGCCCCACGGCGTCGACGACCACCCGACGCAGGGCATCGGCATCGAAGCGGAAGACCTCCGCACCCGGCGGGTGACCCGTGGAGTCCGGCAGGCGCACGACGATCCCGTCATCAGCTGCCATCGCCCGGGCATCCAGGCCGCCTTCGCGCCGCAGACGCTCCGAGACGGCCAGCGCCCAGGGCGCGTGCACCTGCCGCCCGTAGGGCGAGTGCAGGACCAGACGCCAGTCGCCGACCTCGTCGCGGCAGCGCTCCACCACGAGCGTCGTGTCGGTGGGCAGCACGCCGGTGGCTCGGCGCTGTTCCTCCAGGAGCGCGAGCAGGTTCCTCACGGCATTGCCGTCCAGGCCGTCATGGCGCAGGCGTTCCTCCACCTGCTCCCCACCGGGAGCCCCGGGGCCAGGCGTCACCCCCTGCCCGACCTCGCGTACGAAGGCTCCCACTGCACGGCCAAGTTCGGCAGGTCGACCCGGGCCCTCCCCGTGCCAGAAGGGCAGTCGGGCCGGACGCCCCGGGGCCGGCACGACGAGCACCCGGTCGGTGGTGATCTCCTGGATCCGCCAGGAGGCAGCGCCCAGGGTGATGACGTCGCCGGCGCGCGACTCGTGCACCATCTCCTCGTCGAGCTCGCCGACGCGACGGGTGCCGCGTGCGCCCTCGTCGCTGTCCTCGGGCAGGACGACACGGTAGGACCCGCGGTCGGGGATCGTTCCCCCCGACGTGACGGCCAGGCGCTGGGCTCCGGGGCGGGCGCGCAGGACCCCGGCAGCGCGCTCCCAGACCAGACGAGGGCGGAGCTCCGAGAACTCCTCTGACGGGTAGCGTCCCGCCAGCATGTCCAGCACGGAGTCGAAGGCGGAGCGCGTGAGGTCCCGGAAGGGCGAGGCGCGGCGGACGAGGGCGAACCAGTCCTCGACGTCGAGGTCCTCCACTGCGGCGGCCGCGACGGTGTGCTGGGCCAGGACGTCCAGGGGATTGCGCGGAGGGTGCAGGGCCTCGATGCGACCTGCCCGCATGCCTTCCACGGTGACCGCGGTGTCGATGAGCTCGCGGCGGGTGCGCGGGTACATGAGCCCGCGGGACACATTGCCGACCTGGTGTCCGGCACGCCCGATGCGCTGCAGCCCGGAGGCCACCGAGGGAGGGGCGGAGACCTGGATGACCTGGTCCACCAATCCCATGTCGATGCCCAGCTCCAGGGAGGAGGTCGCCACGACGCAGCGCAGGTCACCGGTCTTGAGATCGTGCTCGACCAGGGCGCGCTGCTCCTTGGACACGGAGCCGTGGTGGGCGCGGGCGATCTCCAGGGGCGCACCGGTGGTCAACTCGCCCTGGGTGGAGCCGAGGCGGGACTCGCGATGGAGGTGCTCGCGCGGAGGGTCCGCCGGGTCGGATGCGTGGCGGTGGGAGCGTTCGAGGAGTGCCCGGCCCGCATCCCCGGGGAGTTCTCCGGAGGCGAGGGGGTCGACCGGGTGGCTGCCGTCACCGTGACGACCACCGGTACCGGTGTGCTCATCGCCGTCGGCGCGCTCCGCCCAGAGTTCATTGAGCCGGGCCGTGAGCTTCTCAGCCAGGCCACGGGCATTGACGAAGACGATGGTCGAGCGTGCCTCCAGCACCTGGTCCAGGACGGAGGCCTCCAGGTGGGGCCAGATGCTGGCCACTGCGTCCGGGTCGCGCTGGTCCACTGCCGATGCACCCGACGCGCCCGGGCTCGCTCGCCTGCCCCTGGTCGCGGGCCGCACCGCCAGGTCCGACATGTCCTGGACGGGCACGACGACCTGGATGTCCATCGGCGACGACTCCTCGGGGGCCACGATGTCGACCGGGCGGGCCCCGCCCAGGAAGCGGGCCACCTCGTCACGGGGGCGCACCGTGGCGGAGAGCCCGATGCGTTGGGCGGGTGTCTCCAGCAGTGCGTCCAGACGCTCCAGGCTGAGGGCCAGGTGGGCGCCGCGCTTGGTGCCGGCCACGGCGTGGACCTCGTCGAGGATGACGGTGTCCACGTCGCGCAGGATCTCCCGCGCACGCGAGGTGAGCATGAGGTAGAGAGACTCGGGCGTGGTGATGAGGATGTCCGGGGGCCTGCGCAGGAGTCGGGCGCGCTCAGTGGACGGGGTGTCTCCGGAGCGCACACCGATGCGTACGGGAACCGTGTCCTCACCGAGTTCCGCGCGCCGGGAGGTGACGCCGACCAGGGGGACGCGGAGGTTGCGCTGGACGTCCACGCCGAGCGCCTTCAGCGGAGAGACGTAGAGGATGCGTGGGCCGGGGCGGGACGCAGAACTCGGTGGGTTGGACGCTGGTGGGGCGGAGGCCGGAGCTGTGGACCCCCGAGCTGTGGACGCCGGTGGGGCGGACGCCGGAGGTGTGGAGGCCGGCGGGCCGACAGCGGGCACCGACATGAGGCGGTCCAGCGCCCACAGGAAGGCCGCCAGCGTCTTGCCGGAGCCGGTGGGTGCAATGACCAGCACGTCGCGTCCGCCCGGGATGGCCCTCCACGCCTGCTCCTGGACGGGGGTGGGCTCACCCAGGGCAGTGCTGAACCAGTCCCGCGTCGCACGGGAGAACGCGTCCAGTGCCTGTCGCCCGACCATGTCCCCAGTGTGGCGCACCGGCCGTCCCTCCATCGACTCCTGGGCACCGGCCCAGCCCGCCTGCTCCCGACCTCGCCCCTGCCTCCTGTCCCCTGCCTACGTCAGCGACCGGCGCGCCCCCGGAGCTCAGATCGCCCCGACCAGATCACCGGGCTCGCGGGGAGATCGGTCCTCCAGCAGGTGCGCGGCGATCGCCTTCGTGTCATGGTCCTCATCGCCCCACACGTTCCACATGAGCACGCCCTGGAGCACCGAGTCCGGGTCGAAGTAGTAGACGACGGCTGCCTCTCCCGGCTCCTTCCAGTCCACCAACGTGGTCCCGTCGGGGTCGGTGATGCCCAGCGCCTCATAGCCGTCGGCGAAGAGATCGGAGTAGAAGTAGGGGACGTGGTCGTCTCTGACATCGCCACCCGCGGCGTTGCGCCCGGCCACCCGCCCGCCCACCACCGCGGCGTCCTCGTGCTGGACACGTCTGCGCCCGAAGACCCGGTCCGGGCTGGCCACGGCGTCACCTGCGGCAAAGATGTCGGGGTGGGAGGTCCGCCGGTGGTCGTCCACCACGATGCCCTCCCACACGGCCAGTCCCGCGGCGGTGGCGAGATCGGTTTCGGGGTCCTGGCCGAGCCCGAGGACCACGACATCGGCGTGCAGCTCGCGCCCATCGTCCAGGGTGACCGTGACCCCGCCACCATCCGGGTCCTGCGCGACCGTCGTCATGCGCACACCGGGAACCAGCTCCACACCGTGGGCGGCAAAGACCTCGTCGAGGTGGCGCGCGATCTCCTCGGGCAGGACGTGGCCGTCGACGTGGTCACGTGGGAGGACGTAGGTGACGGTGGCTGGGGTCTCGGCGAGGACGGCTGCCAGTTCCGTCCCGATGAAGCCGCCGCCGACCACCACCACGTGGGCGCCGCGTTGGGCGTGGGTGCGCAGGTCGCGGTAGTCGGAGAGGTCGTGGAAGTGGATGGTGCGCGGGCCTGCGGGGATGCCCGCCGTACGAGGGCGACCCCCCGTCGTGAGGACCAGTCGATGGTATCCGAGCACCTTCCCGTCCTGCGTGGTGACCGTGTGGGAGTCCGAGTTCACCGAGGTGACGCGCGTACCCAGCACCAGCGTCACACCCGGTGTGGAGGACGCCTTGAGGAGGATCGTCGACGTGGTCGTGTCCTCCTCCCGCCACAGGGCCTTCGACAGGGCGGGGCGGTTGTAGGGCGGGTCCGGCTCGGCGCCGATCAGAGCGATGGTTCCGGTGGAGTCCTCCTCGCGGATGCCTGCAACAGCGGCGTCGCCCGCCATGCCGGCTCCCACGACGATGTAGTCAAAGTCAGTCATGCCCTCACGCTAGGCGCAGGGCGCGCGTGGCGCAGCCGGTTCTCGGCGTTCGGCGGGCGAGGGTGACACGACGCATCCGGGGATCCGTGCGCGACGCCCACCGCACCTGCGCCGACCCGAGCGCACCCAGGGGCGAGGATTCCCACACCACTCCGACTTGCCGGGTGACAGACACTGTGTCAGATTCATGAGGGTCGCCCGGCCGGGCTTCCACCGTCGAGGGGAGACCCGTGTTCTTGGCATTGCGCGAGATTCGCCACCAGCCCACGAAGTTCGCACTCATCATTTCTGTGATCGCCCTGGTCAGCTACCTGACGTTCTTCCTGGCGGCCCTGGCGCAGGGCCTCGCCCACTCCTACCGCTCGTCCGTGGACGACTGGAGAGCGACCAGCATCGTCCTGACGGAGGCCTCCAATGAGAACGTCTCCGCGTCTCGTCTCTCGCAGGACCAGGTCAACGCCGTCCCGACGTCACCGGACACCTCGACGCTGCTGACCACGCCTGTGGTCCTGGAGGATGCGGCGGGTACGAAGATCGACGCCTCGGGCTTCGGTCTTCCCGAGGGCTCCTTCCTCGCCCCCTCCCTCGTGGAGGGGGAAGCGCCCACAGATCCCAGCCGCCAGGTGGTGACCGATGACTCCCTCAAGGACGAAGGCTGGCAGGTGGGGCAGGTCTTCACGCTCACCGGGTCCGACCACGAGTGGGAGGTGACCGGGTTCGCCCACGACCAGTCCTTCCAGGCGCTGCCCGTCGTGTTCTTCCAGGACACGGCGCTCATCGACAACGGACCCTCCAGCGTGTCCCCGACCCCCAATGCCATGGTCTCGCGCGAGGACCTCAGCGGGGACCAGGCCATTGCCGATGCAGGATTGGACGTCCTGGACTCCGCCGCCTTCGTCAACACCCTTCCCGGCTACAGCGCGCAGGTGCTGACCTTCTCCCTGATGATCGGATCCCTGATCGTCATCGCATCCTTCGTGCTGGGGATCTTCATCTACGTGCTCACCCTCCAGAAGAGGCCGGTCCTGGGAATCCTCAAGGCGCGCGGGGTGCCGACGCGTTACCTCATCATCTCGGGCGCCGCCCAGACGGCGCTGCTCTCAGCCGGGGGCGTCGCCCTGGGACTGACATTGACCCTGGTGAGCGCCCTGGTCCTGCCCCAGGCCGTTCCCTTCCGCGTGGATGCCGTGATGGATGCGGCCATCACGACCGCCTTCATCGTCTTCGCGGTGCTGGGCGGGTTGATCTCCGTCCGCGTCGTCTCCCGTATCGATCCGGTGGAGGCCATCTCATGACCACAGTTCTCTCCCTGCACGACGTCTCACGCGACTTCACCCAGGGCGACGAAGTCGTCCACGCCCTGGCTCCCACGGACCTGACGGTCGACGAGGGCGAGTTCGTCGGAATCGTCGGCCCCTCGGGGTCGGGGAAGTCGACCCTGCTCACCATCATGGGCGGCCTGCGCCAACCCACGTCGGGGACCGTCACCATCGGTGGGGAGGAGTTCTCCGAGTTGCCCGAGAAGCGACGCTCCCGGGTGCGCCTGCGCCGGATGGGGTTCATCCTC
The DNA here is from genome assembly GCA_030460725.1 of Propionibacterium sp. Lineage (GTDB taxonomy): Bacteria > Actinomycetota > Actinomycetes > Actinomycetales > Actinomycetaceae > Pauljensenia. The sequence goes on along the minus strand of JAKECL010000054.1, from coordinate 1,211 downwards.
CAGGCCGCCAGCCTCGTGCCCTTCCTCACCGTGCGTGACCAGTTCGCCCTGCACGACCATGCGGCCCGCACTTCCGCCCAGCCGGGGGTGCGCGACGGGTTGCTCGACGAACTCGGGATCAGCGCCCTGGCCGGGAAGTACCCGGGCGAGCTCTCCGGGGGCGAGCGCCAGCGCGCCGCCATCGCGGTCGCCCTCTACCACGACCCCCAGGTGGTCCTGGCCGATGAGCCGACGGCAGCCCTGGACACGCGCCGCGCCCTGGACGTGGCGCGCATCCTCGCCGAGCAGACGCACGAGCGTGGCAAGGCCACCGTCATGGTCACCCATGACGAGCGCCTGCTGGATGCCTGCGACCGGGTCCTGTCAATGGAGGACGGCACCCTCACCGAGCGCTGACCGCCCACCCCCCGGCGAAGTCCGGTCAGTTCAGGACCCACTGCTCAGTTCCCGCTGGGCTGAAGTCCGGTCAGTTCAGGACCCACTGAACTACTCATCATGAACCTCCTGGATGGGTCACAACCAGACTGCCAGCTAGGGCCGGGCTCGAAGTCCGGTCAGTTCCGACCGCGAAGTCCGTCCTGGCTGGCATACGACCGAGCCCTCCCGCCGCATCGACGTCGAACGGTGGACTTCTCACCGAGATGAAGCGGTATACCCCCACCGTTCGGTGAGAATCCCACCGTTCGGCGAGCGCACCTGGAATGCGCAGCAAGGCACGCCTTGCCGGGACCTCGACGCACTCCCCACACGACCCCATAGGATGGCCACCGTGGCTCTCTCAGACCTCTCCGCCAATGCACAGGATTACCTCAAGGTGATCTGGGGTCTCCAGGAGTGGTCCGACACACACGTGACGCCCTCGACCATCGCCCGTAGGGCCGGGGTGCGCCCCTCCACGGCTTCCGGGGCCATCGCCAAGCTGGCCGAGCACGGGCTGATCGAGCACGCGCCCTACGGCGAAGTGACCCTCACGGATCAGGGACGCACCTACGCCATCGAGATGACCCGTCGCCACCGACTCATCGAGACCTTCCTGCTGCAGATCCTCGGTTACAGCCTCGAGGAGGTCCACGCCGAGGCCGAGCACCTGGAGCACTCCGCCTCCGACCTCATGGTCCAGCGCATCGACGCACTCCTGGGGCATCCCGAACGCGACCCGCACGGCGACCCGATCCCCCGCGCCGACGGCACGGTGCCCGTCCAGGTCGCCC
>JAKECL010000516.1 GCA_030460725.1 Propionibacterium sp. | reverse complement strand
GGGATCGTCCCTTCTCCACGAGATGTGCTCGCGTCGGGCACGACCCCTGTGCCGAGCCGTCAGGGGATCAGTCCGGGGGGAGGATCTCCTCCCCCGCATCGGCGGCGAGCACGGACAGTGCCAGCGTCCCCAGCCGGATCGCTCGGGGGCGGCCGTGGGCGAGGTCGATGATGGTCGAGGGCGTCGGGCCCGGCGTCGCACCGCCGTCGAGGTAGAGCGTCACGACATCGTGGAAGTATCCCCGCGCTGCGCCGACATCGGTGGCGGGGGGCTGCCCGGTGAGATTCGCGGAGGTGACCGCCAGGGGTCCGGTGGCTCGCAGCAGATCCAGAGCGACAGGGTTGTCGGGCATGCGCAACGCCAGGGTGCCCCCCGTCTCCCCCAGGTCCCAGCCGAGGTCCGGGCGGGCCTTGAGGATCAGGGTGAGGCCCCCGGGCCAGTGACTGGCGGCGAGCCTGCGGGCGGTGTCGGGTACCTCGACGCAGAGGTCGTCGACCACCGAGGCGTCAGCGACCAGGACGGGAGGGGGCATCTGGCGTCCGCGGCCCTTGGCAGCCAGGACCGCGGCGACGGCCTGCGGACTGCGGGCATCTGCACCGATGCCGTAGACGGTGTCGGTGGGGAGCACCAGGAGGCGACCGGCGCGCACCTGGGACACGACCAGGTCACGATCGGTGGGGGTCAGGCCACCCGTGCAGTCAAGGATCCGCGAATCACTCACTCCCCCATTGTCACACGCACCGGGCACCCCCGGGCCGGGCGCCTGTGCCCACAGCATCCGCTCGCGTCCCGAGAGGTCGGGCAGGGTGCGTGCACCGTGCAGTCCGGCCGCCCGGGCGACGGCGCGCATCTGGGAGGACTGGGACTCCGCGTGCTCGACCACCAGGATCCCGCCGGGGCGCAGCAGGGCCGCGGCCCGGGTGACGATCCCGCGGGGTACCACCAGGCCGTCCTCGCCACCTCCGTACAGCGCCGTCTCGGGGTCCGCCAGTGCCTCCGCCTGGGTGGGCATCTCCGCGGAGGGCACGTAGGGGGGGTTGGAGACGACCACGTCGACCCGGCCCTCCAGATGGGTCAGCGCCGTGGTGGCGTCCCCCGCCACCAGGTCGACGCTCCGGGGAGCCAGTGTCGCGATGTTCTCCCGCGCCAGGGCCACGGCCTGCGGGTCCAGCTCCACCGCCACCACACGGGCAGTGGGGACTTCGTCGGCCACGGCCAACGCGATGGCACCCGACCCTGTGCACAGGTCCACGACCAGGGGCGGGTGGCCCGTGACGGCGCGTGCCGCAGCTATGGCCTCCCCGGCGACCACCTCGGTCTCGGGTCGCACCACGAACACCCCCGGGCGTGCCGCGAGGGTGAGCCCCCTGAACCACATACGTCCCACGATGTGCTGCAACGGGGTGCGGTGACGGCGACGCGCAACCCCGGAGCGCAAACGTTCCGCCGCCCGCGCACCCACGCTGCGGGGTGCCGACCACAAGGAGTCCACGTCCAGTGCCCACTCCAACAGGGTGCGGGCCTCCGACGCAGGATCCGCGCCCTCCAGCCCCGCCAGTCGTGCCCGCGCCCATGCCAGGAGCTCGGACTGACTGTAGGTGCCCGACCATGCGGTCCCGGCGTGCCCCCCGGATGTGGAGGCATCCGCCCCTGCGCGATGTTCCCCGGGGACGAGGGCGTCGCCCTGGGGCCCCGGGCGGGGGGTGCGGGGCGGCTGTCTCATCGCTGGGAGGCCCGCGCCAGACGCTCGGCCTCCTCGGCCTCCACGG
>JAKECL010000515.1 GCA_030460725.1 Propionibacterium sp. | reverse complement strand
GGCGCACACGGGAGAGGACGCGGCCGCGAAGGACCGCGCGGGACGTCGAGCCATGAGGGATCTGCAACGCCCGGTCCGCCACATGATCAGGCTCGGACAGGTCCTCTCGGGCCTCTCCGCCGTCCTGGCGGTGGCCCCCTATGCCGCCCTGGTCCACCTCGGCGGCCTCCTCCTGAGCGCCTGGAACGAGGGCGTCGCCCCGGATCCACATGCCGTCATGGTGACGGTGAATGTCCTCATCGGAGCCTTCTGCGGGCGACTCACCCTCTACTTCCTGGCGTTGGGCGTCACCCACTTCGCCGATGCGCGCCTCGGCGCCCACATCCGCGGCCGCATCATCGCCAGTCTCGGTCGCACGCCCTTGTCCTGGTTCTCCGAGACCTCCTCGGGGAAGGTGCGCAAGGCCGTCCAGGACGACACCCACACGCTCCACACCCTCATCGCCCACGCGCCGGTGGAATCCACCTCCGCAGTGGTCATGCCCCTGAGCCTGCTCGTCTACGCCCTCGTCATCGACTGGAGGCTCGGCCTGCTCAGCGTGGCGACCTTCCCCCTCTACGCGGGCCTGCAGGCCTGGTCCATGAGGGACATGCCCGCCAAGACGGCCGAGATGGACACGCGCCTGGCGAAGGTCTCCGCCACGATGGTCGAGTTCGTCAGCGGCATCACGGTGGTCAAGGCCTTCGGCAAGGTGGGCCAGGCCCACCGCAACTACGCGGACGCGGCCCGGGAGTTCTCCGACTTCTACCTCGCCTGGTGCAAGCCCCTGCTCAAGGGCTCCGCCGTCTCGATGGCCGTGGTCGCGCCCTCCGTCCTCCTGGCCGTCAACCTGGGAGGGGCGCCGCCATGGTGGCCGCGGGATGGGTCAGCCCCGTGGACGTCCTGACCTGCGCGCTCATCGCCCTGGTCCTCCCTGCCTCCGTCGAGGTCATCGGCAACACGCAGTGGGCCTACCAGCTGGCGGGCGCCTCGGCACTGCGCATCCTGAAAGTCCTGGACACCCCCACCGTCCCTGAGCCCACGGACCCGCTCGTGCCCACCTCCCACGACGTGCACCTGGACCACGTGTCCTACTCCTACGGGAAGACACTCGCCGTCGACGACGTCACCCTGGACCTGGCGGCAGGCAGCACCACGGCACTCATCGGACCCTCCGGATCAGGCAAGTCGACGGTGGCCACCCTCGTCGCCCGTTTCGACGACCCCGACTCGGGAACGCTGTCCATCGGGGGTGTCGACCTGCGACGCATCGCCACCTCCCAGCTGTACCGCGAGGTGGCCTTCGTCCTGCAGGACCCGCAGCTCCTGCGCATCTCCATCCGCGACAACATCGCCCTCGCACGCCCCGACGCCACCGAGGAGGAGGTCCGCGGGGCCGCCCGTGAGGCCTGCATCGACGAGTTCATCATGTCCCTGCCCCGGGGCTACGACTCCGTCATCGACGAGGACACCCTGCTCTCGGGCGGCCAGGCCCAGCGTGTGGCCATCGCATGCGCCCTGGTGGCCGACGCCCCGATCCTCATCCTGGACGAGGCCACCGCCTTCACCGACCCGGAGTCCGAGGCCGAGATCCAGCAGGCCCTCAACCGCCTGGTCACGGGCCGCACCGTCCTGGTCATCGCCCACCGGCCCGCCTCCGTCGTGGGCGCCGACCGCATCGTCGTGCTCGAGCGCGGTCGCATCGTCGCCCAGGGGACACACGAGGAACTGAGTGCGGAACCCCACTACGCCGCCCTGTGGCGGATGAGCGCAGGCGAAGTCCCCCTGGCG
>JAKECL010000514.1 GCA_030460725.1 Propionibacterium sp. | reverse complement strand
GGGCTCTGCCCTTCCCCGTCGGGTCGAGTGCCATCACGGCGAGGTAGACGCACTTGAGCGCGGCCTGCTCGTTCGGGAAGTGTCCCCGAGCTCGCACGGCCTTCCGGATCCTCGCGTTTACGGACTCGATCGCGTTCGTGGTGCAGACGATCCGGCGGATCTCGCGGTCGAAGCCGAGGAACGGTACGAACTCGGCCCACGCGTTCTCCCAGAGCCGCATGATCGCGGGATACTTGCCGCCCCATGCTTCGGCGAACTCGAGGAACCGTTCTTCGGCCTCGGCGACAGTCGCGGCCTGGTAGACCGGCTTGAGGGCCCGGGAGATCGCGTCCCAGTCCTGCCGAGCGGAGTACTTGAAGCTGTTGCGCATCAAGTGCACGACGCAGGTCTGCACGATCGTGTCGGCCCAGACCGTGTTCACGCTGTCGGGCAGGCCGCGCAGTCCGTCGCACACGACCATGAGGACGTCTTCGACGCCGCGGTTCTTGATCTCGGTGAGCACCTGCAGCCAGTACTTCGCGCCCTCTCCGCCGTCCCCGGCCCACAACCCGAGGATGTCCCGGTTGCCCTCGACCGTGACGGCCAGGGCGATGTAGATGGGTCGGTTGGCGACCTGCCCGTCACGGACCTTCACGTGGATGCAGTCGATGAACACCACCGGGTAGACCGGGTCCAGCGGCCGGTTCTGCCACTCCGCCATCCCGTCCAGCACCTTGTCGGTGATTCGAAAGAGATCGTCGTCTTCGACACGTCGCTGCCATACGTGTCGGCCAGGTGCGCACTGATGTCGCCGTGTGTCATCCCCCGCGCCGACAGCGACAGCACGATGTCCTCGATCGAGCCCAGCCGACGCTGCCGTTTCGCGACGATCTTCGGCTCGAAGCTGCCCGCACGATCCCGCGGCACGTCAATCTGGACCGGCCCCGCCTTGGTGAGCACCGTCTTGGACCGGGTACCGTTGCGGGCGTTCCCGTCCGCCGACCCGCCACGCTCGTGCTTGTCATAGCCGAGGTGATCGGTGATCTCGCCCTCCAACGCAGACTCCAAAACCAGCCTCGTCAGCTCGGCCAGCAGACCACCCTCCCCATCGACCGGGAGCCCCTGACGCTGCGCGTCGCCCACGAGCTGCGCGACCAGCCCTCTGTCAACCGCCGGCATCACCGGCTCCGTCACTGTCGTCGCCACGCTCGGCTCGACCCCTTCCATCACGGCCACCGGGACCGCCGTCACTTGCTTGCTCATCGTGTTCCTCCTTGATCGGAGTTACACCGTTGAAAGTACAGTCCCCGATTGTCTGCTACGGGGGTATGACGTATTGGACGGTCAGTGATCCGGTGCTTGATGTGACCAACGGTGTGGGGAGTGTGACGTCATCGGGAATCGTGGTGACGCCGGACTACATGGGTGTTGCTGTCCCTGGTGATGTGGATGGGCGTAATCCTCAGGCTGTGAGGACTGGGGTGAATGAGTCTTGGTGGGGTGCGTTCCCTGCGTCGTGGGTGCAGTTCGGTACTATGACGGGGCAGAGTTCGTATTGGTACACCTCCGATGGTGGGCCGAAGACAGTCCAACCCCGCACACCCGCCGACCCCCTCAACATCACCGTGCCGACTGCACCGTCCGTGCGAGTCTCCCCCGGTCAGGTCGCGCGCGGCCAGTCGGTGACGGTGAGCGGATCCGGCCTCAGCGCCGGCCAGCGTCACTCCGTCGACCTCATGGGTCCGGGCGCGCAGGAGGGCGGGGGCCCCGGCCTGCCACGGGGGACATCACAG
>JAKECL010000513.1 GCA_030460725.1 Propionibacterium sp. | reverse complement strand
CTCGTCCGCGTCCCCAGCACCCACTCCGCTGACCCTGGCGGGCCACCGCGCGCTGCGCTGGGGCGGGGAGTCGGAGCACGTGGTGCTGGCGGTCCACGGGATGGGAGGCAGCAAGTCGGACGCGATGATCCGCGCGGTCGCGCAGGGAGCGAGCCGGGCGGGGTGCACCACGATCAGCGTGGACATGCCCGGCCACGGCGGGCGCAGCGACCCGGGGGGCCTGGTCCCGTGGGTCTACCGCGAGGAGCTGGCGGAGGTGGCTCGCGAAGTCGCCGCCACACACCCCCGCATCAGCCTCTTCGCCTGCAGCCTGGGGGCATTCATGTCCATGCATGCGCTGGCCGACCTGCCCCTGGAGATCACCCTCTTTGCCTCACCACTGGTCGACATGGAGGCCTTCATCGCCCGCAAGATGACGCTGCAGGGCGTCGGCGAGCGGGAGCTGCGGTCGCGGCGCCACGTGGACCTGGCAGACGGACAGTCCCTGGACTGGGGCTACCTGACCTGGGTGCGACACCACCCCCTGCACTGGCAGCACCCGACCAGCATCCTCTACGGCGCCTCCGACGCGATCATCCCCCGCTCCGACATCGACGCATTCACGAGGGCGACCGGGGCGCAGCTGCAGGTCATGGCGGCAGGGCACTACCTGCACACCGACCACGACCTGGGGGTGCTGCGACGGTGGGTGACAGGACGCTTGCAGTCGGGACAGGAGCGCGGCGCTGGCGCCTGAGGGCGTCTGCGTGTCACGTCGCCTGCGCTTCAGGGCGCCAGCACTTCAGGGCACCCTCGCTTCAGGACGCCAGCACTTCAGGGCGTCTGTCCCTCATGGGGCGGATGCGGGCAACGGCGAGCCGAGATCACTCCGTTCGAAGGACCGGGACGGTGGGACCACCGTCTCAGATTCTCACGGAGCACCATGGGATAATCGCGGAGTGAGCCCACGCCCCCCATCCGCATCCCCGCGATCCACCAGCACCGCCCCGCGCGTGCGCGGGGGATCCCGGAGCTGGTCACGGAGCCGGGAGGACACGCTCGGGGCACTGCGTCTGGCCGGGCCCTCCACGCTGGAGCAGCTCTCGGAGCGCACGGGGCTGCACGTCAACACCTTGCGCGACCACTTGGGCGCCCTCGTCGAGGCCGGCACCGTGGAGGTCACGACCCTGGCCCGCGCGGGGCGGGGCCGACCCCCCAAGGTCTACACCGTCGTCGGCGAAGCACCGGCCACGGAGGCCGAGGATGCCCTGCCCCGAGTCAGGGCAGCCGTCATGGACCTCATCCTCGGCGGCTACGGGCGCAGCAACCGCGACCTGGAGGCCGACGCCATCGAGGACGGGCGCCGCCTGGCGCACTCCCTCGGGCTGACCGCACCCACCGGGGCCTCCACGGCCTCCGCCACCTCTACGCCTCCCGGCGCCGGACCGGACCGGCGGGCCGCCCCGGAACAGGAAGCCAACCCGGAACAGGAAGCCGACCCGGAACAGGAAGCCGACCCGGAACCGGTGGCCAACCCGGAACCGGTGGCCAATCCGGAACAGTGTTCCGCCCCGGACCGGGGCGACCGAGCGGCGCCCCCGGACGCGACGACCTCGCAGGCCCGGGCGGAGGCACAGCTGCGGGCCCTCACCAACGCGCTCACCCGCATCGGGTTCCGCCCCGCACCTGTGCGGCACTCGGAGAACCCACCCGCCTCCTCCCCCCGCTCCTCCGGTGCGACGACGTCCACCACAGGCACCCGCCTGGACATCGACCTGTGCCACTGCCCCTTCC
>JAKECL010000512.1 GCA_030460725.1 Propionibacterium sp. | reverse complement strand
GGACATCTGCCTGCCTGGCCGGTGACGGCGCCGTTCGCCGGATACATCCTGTGGTGGGTTCTGGGCATCGGGGACATGGTCTGGATCCTCGCCGGCGGTGCGGCGCTCGTCCTGCTCCTGGGGACGCGTGGCCTCAGGCTGCCGCCGGGGATTCTCATCTGGCTGCTCTTCCTCGCGTGGGTCGTCGCCTCGCTGACGATGGTCGACTCGACGGGGAGGCTGATCGGGGCCGTCTACCGTCTGCTGTTGTACGGCGCGGCTGCATGCCTGGGCGTCTACGCCTATGCCGCTCGACAGTCCCTTCCGCTGTGGCGGATCACCGCAACGATGACACTGTTCCTCGCAGGGATGACTCTGGGAGGGCTGCTCGCCATGGCACTGCCCGAGCTCGTCATCCGCACCCCCCTGTCCCTGGTCGTTCCCCAGGGGTTGATCGCCAATGAGCTGGTGGGGGAGATGGTCATTCGCCGAACCTCCCAGTGGAAGCCGGACGCCTGGGAGCCCCAGGCAGTGCGACCGGCCGCCCCCTTCCTCTACACGAACACCTGGGGGAATGTGTACTCGCTGGTCCTTCCCCTGTCCGTCCTGCACGTCTCGCAGGCCCGCTCGGTGGGGCGGCGCTGGGCGACGATCGCAGTCATCGCCGTGTCCGTGGTGCCAGCGGTGTCCACCCTGAACAGAGGGATGTTCGTCGGTCTGGGTGTCGTTGCGGCCTGGTGCGCGGTCCAGGCGCTGAGGAGGGGGGACGTCGTCCCGGTGGTGGTGAGCGGAGCGGCTGCGGTCGTGGGAGTGGGGGCGTGGGCGGTGTCGCCGGCGGGGAGTGCATTCCTGCACCGGGTGGAGACCACGGAGTCGACCACGGACCGCGCCGAGCTCTACCGCATGACTCTGGAAGGAACGGCAGCCTCACCTCTTCTCGGGTTCGGCGCCCCCAGGCCGGCCCCTCAACCCTGGCTGCCCTCACTGGGGACGCAGGGACAGCTGTGGACCGTGCTCTTCTCCCACGGGTTCGTCGGTCTCGCGCTCTTCCTCGGCTACTTCCTGGTCCTGCTGCCTGTCGTGCTCAGACGTATCGACACTGCCGGGGCGGTGCTCGGGGGAGTGGTCCTGGCGACGCTGGTGGAGACGTTCTACTACGGGATGATGACCGGGATCATGGTGAGCGTCGTCGCCGGGTGCCTGCTCATGCGCCCTGACACGGTCATCAGCACTGCGGTGGGTCGGCGAAGGTCTGCTCCGCGAGCTTCCAGGTCCCGCCCTCGTCCACCAGGAGGAGGACGTTGAGGGAGCGTTGGGGGTCGGAGGGCGGTCGGATCTGTGCGCCCGTGTCGTCATGGACGGAGACCCCCGAGGAGTCCACGCACACCTCGACACGGACCCGGGTGCCTGAGGGGTCCTCCTCCACCAGGCGAAGACCCTCCAGCGTGGGTGCGCCGGACTGTGTCCATCCCTGTGCCTCCCATTCCTGGCGCTGGTTCTCGAAGGCCTCCAGCGCTGCCCCGGAGAGTCGGGAGGAGAGGTCGCCGACCTGTGCGGGAGTGCGAAGCGCGTCCGAAACGGCGCCCATCGCCTCGGCAACGACCTCTGTCGCCTCCTGGTCGGACAGCACTGCACCCGACGCGGTCGTGGCCGCACCCGACTGGGGAGCGGACGGGGAGTCTGACGGTGCGGGATCGGTGGGTGACGGGGTCGGGGTGAGGGCCACCGGTGTCCCCGAAGATGCGGGGCGCGCCCCCGATCCGGCGTGTCGCGACGCCGCCCAGAGTGCGAGACCCGC
>JAKECL010000511.1 GCA_030460725.1 Propionibacterium sp. | reverse complement strand
TGCATGGGCACTCCACGAGGGCGGCACCTCAGGTCTGGTCCGGCCCGCGCCCCGATGGCCCGCCCAGCCCCCTGCACTCCCGGACGGCGCAGGCCTGCCAGGTCCCGACACCCTGCACTCCGCGACCGTGGTCCTGGTCGCAGCACTTGCCGTGGATCTCTCCGGCACGCGCCTCGGGCAGGGCGGAGGCTGGTACGACCGGGCGTTGGAGCACCTGTCGCCTGGTGTGCGGGTGGTGGCAGCGGTGCTGGACGGGGAGATCCTGGCTGCGGGCGCCCTCCCCCGGGAACCCCATGACCATCCCGTCGACGCGGTGATCACCCCCACCCGGGCACTCCTGTTGGACGGGGCAGGAGGTGCAGGACTGCCCCGATGACCGCTCCCTCCCCTTCTCCCCGAGCAAGCGACGCTGCCCGTGGGAGGCGGTGGGGACGACTGGCCCGGAGCGTGGCCCTCCACAGCGCCCGATGCTCGGGGAGCGCCGTCCACAGGTGCGTGCGGGGCGGAGCGCGCCACGACGGTACAGGTGGTGTGCTCGTTCCATGGACACCACCCGACTGCTTGGGTGCGGACAACCGGTGGGCACCGGCCGATCCGCACACCTCTTCCGCCGTGCGCGCCCCCTCCTGGTCGCCCTCCTTTTGGCCGGGGTCGTGGTCTGCTCACTCCTCGCTCTGCGCCCCGCACCGGAAGGGATCGAGGTGCTGGTGGCACGCCGCACCCTGGAGGAGGGCGATCCCTTGGACAGCGGAGCCCTGCGCACCATCCGGGTTCCACCCGAGGCGGTGCCCCAGGACGCCCTGAGGCCCGGGGCGCAACTGCCCACGCATCTGCCCGGTGGGGCGCTTCCCCGAGGAACCATGCTGTCCGAGACCACGCTGGCGGGCTCCGCCCAGGCACGCACTCTGGCCCCCCACCAGGCTCGCGTGGCTCTCACCGTGCCCATGGACCAGGCAGTTGGTCTGGAGCCAGGTGACACCGTCGACATCTGGTCCGCCCCCCAGATGTGTGACGGGTCGGGCTGCGAGGCCTCTTTACTGGCCGAAGCGGTGCGCCTAACCTCGAAGGTGGTCGACGAGGATTCCTCGTGGGGGAACTCTCCCACTGCGCGGGTGGGACTCGTCCTCCGGGCGGTGGACACCGGCCGCGTCCTCGGTCACACCGGGACGGGAACACTCAGCCTGGTGCTGCGCCCCTAGGACGTCACACCATCCACCAACACACAGGAGACTCCCCATGATCCAGGGATTCAAGGACTTCATCTCACGTGGCAGCGTCATCGACCTGGCCGTCGGCGTCATCATCGGCGGCGCGTTCACCCAGGTCGTCAACGCACTGGTCGAGAAGGTGCTCAACCCCCTCATCGGCGGCATCTTCGGGCACCCCAACTTCGACTCCCTGCTCTCCTTCGACATCGGCACCGGGGACAACGCCGCAACGGTCCAGCCCGGCGCCATCCTCACCGCCCTGGTGAACTTCCTGCTGGTGGCCATTGCCCTCTACTTCTTCATCGTCATGCCGATGAACAAGCTGGCCGCAATGAACAAGACGAAGGTCGAGGAGGCCGAGCCCGAGCAGACCGAGGAGACCAAGCTCCTCGTCGAGATCCGCGACCTCCTGGCCCGCGAGATTCCCGCAGGCAAGTGAGCCGGCGAGTCTCCCCCTGCTCGCGCCGCTGAGCGCGAGCCCTGTGTGTGGGGCCCCCAAACCACCGTGCGGGGGCCCCAAACAAAATCGGAAAACCGGGTTCCCCCCCGGGCCGAAAAACCCCGGATGCTC
>JAKECL010000510.1 GCA_030460725.1 Propionibacterium sp. | reverse complement strand
GCAGTGCTCCGCAGCCGGTAATCCACTAGGGCTGCTGGCTCAACCTGCAGGGGTATTCCACTCTCGATAGAGCGCCAGGTGAGGTCGCTGTCCTCATCTCCTGGGAGGGTCTCATCAAAGCCTCCCAGAGCGAGAAAGGTGGAGCGTCGCATACCTATATTGCAGCCGATTGCGACCGGAAGATAGTCGAGATAGGTGACCGGGACCGACAAGACCGGGGAAGGATGGTCGGCATTGGCGTCGAGGCCTTGACCTGTGAGCCAGGAAACTCGACTGTTGATCCGGTCCAGACGGAGAGGTCCAGTGACGAGAACATCCGATTCCCGCAGTGGTGCCGCGAGGGCGGCCAGCCAACCGGGTGAGACGATGTCGTCCTGGTCGCAGAGGGCAATGAGTGTCCCGCGTGCGGCGGCCACGCCTTGATTGCGCGCATGATCCTGGCCACTCCGATCAGATGCATCGATGGTGTGGACATCGAGGGCGTTGTGGAAGGGTCTCACGACATCGGACAGGAGGCTCGAGCCCTCATTGTCGGCAATCACCACCTCGAATTGGGGAGCACTCTCCTGCAGACTGAGCGCATTGAGCTGACGTGCAAGAAGGGCCGGTTCTTTGTAGTAGGCGATGACGACGCTCACCTCGGGAATAGGGCCCGACGCGAGGGGTCGATCGTTGTCGCCAGCGTTCGCCGGGAGGGGCGCCTTCGCACGCGCTGATTCTGGGGCAGCGGGGGCCACCTCATCGTGAGGGTGTGTTCCCAGCGCGGTTTCGTACTCCCCGACGATCCGTTCCGTCATTCCAGCCACCGTCGGCACCTGGGGTCCCAGGACCGGACGCGCCGAGGGGTTGAGAGCTTGCTCGACGGCGACCCGGGCGAAGCCGGCGTCGTCGTCGAGGGCGGCGATAGAGCGCAGAGGCAGAATCTCCGCGTTCCCGCCCGTCGGGCTCGCGGCCACACCCATGCCGTGCGCTGCTGCGTCCAGCAATGTGTAGGAGCAATTGTCGGAGCGTGACGGCTGGAGGATGACGTCGTGGCTGGCCATGGCCTCGTCGGCCTCGATGGACTCGAGGAAGTCGATGGAGCCGAAGACGCCCAGCCTTCCGGCGAGGATCCTCAGACGTGTGCTTTCGGGGCCTTGCCCGCCCACGGTGAGCCGGGCGTCGGGGTGCTGGGCGGCAATGAGGGCGAAGGCCCGTAGCGTCATGTCGACGTTCTCCTCGGGCACCAGCCGGGTCAGGGACAGGAATCGAAGACCGGGCTCGCGCTCCGGGACCGGATCGGGTCGGTCGACGCCGTTGAGCACCACGGTGATCGGGGTGCGGGTCTTCCAGCGGTCTGTCATGTCGCGCTTTGTGGAGGCACTCACCGCGATGACTCGGGAGAACCGGGTCAGACGCAGGCGATGGGCGGCTTCCACGAGACGGGCTTCAGCGTGGTTCGGATGAAACAGATAGCGGTCGGGTGCGATGAGGTGCTCGGTGGAGATGAGCTTGACCGGCAGCCCCGCAGTGGCTATGGCCGCCAGAAAGTCGGCCTTCGCCAGGTGGGAGTGCACGATCTGCGGGCGCAGGCGCTGCACGGTGATGCGCAGGGAGCGCACGGCGGTGGCGCTGCCGAATTCCACTGGCAGGGGGATCACCGGCGTCCTCAGTTCGCGGAGCCGTTCCAGCAGCGGGCCCTTGGGTGCGGTGATTGCGAGATTCCAACCAGGCAGTCCCACTCGGGCGACGTCGAGGACGTGCCTGGTCACCCGAGCATCGATCGCCGCCGGGACCACCCAGAG
>JAKECL010000509.1 GCA_030460725.1 Propionibacterium sp. | reverse complement strand
CCAGGGCCACCAGGCCCCGCCACATCAGGTGTCCGAAAAACCAGGGTAGGCCCACAAGAGCCGAAAAACAGGCCCGATCCCATGCCGTAGGCGAGGGCGTCGATCCCCAGATCGGTGGCGAGTTCGCTCTTCACCATCGAGATGTTGGACCGGTCGAGGAAGTTCATCACATAGGCTAGGAAGAGGATGGGGAGAATCCTCTTGAAGACCAGGGAGATGACCTCCTTGCTGGGGGCAGGGACTCCTTTGATCATCCCAGAGGCTGTTTTTTGCGAAGTTGACATCATTGTCTCCAATTGGTGAAAGTGTTCAAGGTACTGCCTGAGGTCCTATTCCGCACGTGCGCCGGGGCGTCGCACGGAACAGGAACCGGTCTCATCAGTGAGCGAGTCCCGGGAGCGACACGGCCCGGTTCACGGACTCGGTGACACTCCCGCTCGGTGGGTACAGCAAGCTTCGGCCGATGACCAGGTCGATGACGTTCGGCTGGGAGAGTACCTCTTCCCACCGCGCAAACGTTGCGTCGGGATCATTGCTGACCTCGCCACCGAGCACGACGATGGGCAGCGTCGTGGCGCGGGAGAGGCGCTCGAGGTTTGCCGTCAGTGGCATCTTGAGCCACGTCCTCCGACTGGAGGCACCGAGGCCGGACGCAATCGCCGCCGACAGCGCCACCGACTCGGGATCCAGCTTGTTCACGACGCGCCCCGATTCATCCCGGCGCGAGATGAAGGGCTCGACCATTGCGACAAGGTCCGCCCGCCCCAGGTCGCTCACCGCCTGTGCGCACGCCTGGAGCGTCGACGCGGTCCGGTCGTCATCGGGATCGACACGAAGCAGCATCTTGCCACCGTCGAGTCCTGCCTCGGTGATGCCCGCGACGTCGTAGCCTGTCATCCGGTCGTCCATCTCGAAGGAGGCCCCCGCAAGACCACCTCGGTTCATCGACCCGAACACGTGCTTGCTCTCAAGCGCGCCGAGCAGTGCGAGGTCCTCGATGGTGTCCGCAGTCCCAAGGTAGCCCTCGACACCCGGAACGGCGAGTGCCTCAACAATCCGCCCGAGCAAATCCCATCGATCCTCCATGGCCACCGGGTCGGCACCCGCACGAAGGGCTCCGCGAGCCGGATGGTCAGCGGCGATGACCAGGAACTTGCCTTGCGGCGGCCCAACTGGACGACGCCTGCGGGCGAGCGCCTCGGCGATGGCGTCGGGGTCCGACACGCGGGCGGACACGATCCTCTCGATGTCCAGGCTCATCGAGCTGCGACCCACGTGCCCAGGACATCAGCCGTGCCGGCCTTGAGGGCCCGCTCGATCTCGTCCTCCGTCGGCATTGCCGTCGAGCACTCAAGGCGAGAGGCCACGATTGCGCCCGCCGCGTTGGCGGCCGTGATCAGGCGTTCAAGGTCCCAACCCTTGAGGAGACCGTGGACGATGGCACCGCCGAATGAGTCGCCGGCCCCAGCCCCGTTCATCACGGTCGCGGGGAGCTCGGGCACGACGATGGACTCGTCCTGAGTCTTCGCGAGGACGCCATTGCGCCCCTGCTTGACGATCGCAAGCTCGACACCGCGTTCCAGGAGTGCATCTGCGGCACGGTCGGGATCTGACTCTCCCACCGCGATTCCACACTCCTCCCGGTTCCCGACCGCGACTGTCGACTGTTCCAGGCACTCGGCATAGCGCCCTTCCGCAACCGAGCGGTCATCCCAGAACATCGGACGCCAGTCCAGGACGAACACCGTGTGGCGGACACGACCCCGCACCCGGAGCGCCTCAAGGTGCGTGCC
>JAKECL010000053.1 GCA_030460725.1 Propionibacterium sp. | reverse complement strand
GACTGTGGGGCCGGGCGTGGGAGACCATGAGCCGGAGCTGACACCGGCTCGGAACTGGGCATCGTCGAACCAACCGGCGGCGCCAGCCACTCCCGCTCCGAGCAGGGTCACCGTCAGGATCCCGATGACCAGTGTCCTGGCGGTCACTCTGCGGCGGGGGTGGGTCATGCCGCTGCCCGCCCCTTTCCCGGGCGTCGCAGCGCGAGGGCGAGTGGACCACGTCTCACGCCGCGCCGCCCCTTGGGAGCGGGCGGCACCATCGCGAGGACGATCAACCCGACCACCGCGAGGGCCAGTGGAACCATCACTGCGGGTCTGACGAGCTTCTCCAACACGAAGCCCGCCAGTGGGATCCGCCAGCGCGGTGCCCACACCGTGCCTGAGGCCTGGTAGAGGGGAGCATCCATGGTGGTGTTCGCATCGCCCTTGAGGTGCAGCAGCGCCTGGTCCCCCTCGCGGCTCATCTCGACGATGCGGTGTGAGACCGGGACATGGTCGGCGTCAGGAGCGATGGAGACGACCTGACCGACCCGGAGGTCCGATACAGCGACCCTCGTGTCAATCAGCAGGTCACCCCTGCTGATCCCCGGTTCCATGGAACCCGAGATCACGACCAGGGGGTTGACGTACCCCAGGCGCGCCAGGGCGAACACGGCGATGGCTGACACCGCGACCACCACGACGCCGGCAACGACAACCGCGCGCACCCCGTGGGCGAGGGCCCTCACAACGCTCATCCCCTGGGACTCCTCAACTCAGTTGCCGGAAACGGTGGGGACGGCCTGGGCGGTGAAGTGCAGGGAGAGGGTGTTCGCGGAGGCCTGGGAGGCCTCCAGGTCCTCGGCCCAGTCCCCTGCCGTGATGGTGAGGGTGGCCGTCGTGTCATCCTGGTCACTCGTTGCGTCATTGGCAGCAAGTTCCACGGTCTGCGCGCTGGCGCCCTTCGCGAACTCCAGGGTCTTGGTGGTCTCGTCGTCAGCCAGGAGGGGACCCGATGCCAGGAGCTCCTTGGAGACGATGACCGGGACGGTGGAATCGTTGTGGAGGTGGACCGTCACCGTGCGCTTGTCGCCGGGAACCATGTTGTCGAAGGTCTCCGCGGGGATCTGGATCGCAATGCCCTGGTCCTGGGTGTCGGCGTCCTGCCAGTTCTTCCCGTCCAGCGACCCCTGCAGCTCCACGGTCCCGGCAGCTGCGGAACCCGTGAACCACGCGCCGTCGGTGAAGCCTGCGGAGGTGGCTGCGGCGGTGACGCCGACGAGGGCCAGGAGCACGGCTCCCAGCCGCACGGCGCGGGACGTGCGGGAACCCCTGTCGGAGGACGTGTCTGCGCGGTGTGAGGACATGATGGATCGACCCTTCTGGGACGTGGGCAAGTGGCGGGGGGACCCTGCGGACACAGAATCCTCAAGCTGCGCGACGTCAATGAAGTCGCTGATCAGCACCCTTCTCTGAACAGTTAGTCAGATTTCCATCAGATGTCGCCCTCGTCAAGGCGAGACCGTTTCACCCGCTGGTGAAGGTCCTCACATTCCCCCTCCTCCACCACCCCATGCAGACACGTTCGGCCACTTCCCGTCACACTGATGAATGGTCACTCATTCACCTGCATACCCACATTGGGATCTTGGTCCCTGAACGGGTGGAGGTGTTCAGTGTGACTCCACACCCCGGGGTGACCCGGGAGAAGATGGAGATCCACGAGGAGATCGGAGATCCACCCATGTCAGACGCACCGCCCTGGCTGAGGACCACCGGAACACATCGAGCGCCATCACCCCCTGCACGAAGCGGCGAGACTCCCTTCCGCGTGCTCTTCGTGTGCACGGGGAACATCTGCCGCTCAGCCTTCGCCGAGATCCTCCTGCGTGCCCGCCTGGGCCCCCACAGCACCGTCGATGTGAGCTCTGCGGGAACCATGGCGGTGGTCGGTCACGACCTGGAGCAGGAGATGGCTGCACGTGCCGACCTCATGGATCTGCCCCATGCAGGCCACCGCGCCCGCCAACTGACCGGTCGCATCCTCGCGGGGTCGGATCTGGTGCTGGTCTTCGAGGAGCACCACTACTCCTGGGTGCTCGACGAGCGCCCCGACACGCTCCCCCGGCTCCTGGCCCTGGGACAGGCGGCAGCTGCACTGCGCTCCGTGGTTGATGGCAGGCGTGTGCCCTGGGAGTCACTGGCTGACACCGTCCACGCTCTGCGCCCCGAACCGCAACCCGTGGACTGGGTCACTGACCCCTACAGGCGCGGGGCGCAGGCGGCAGCGCACACCGCAACCCGCATCACCGAGGACATCGGGACGATCCTCGCCCGTGTCGCACCTGCGCCGTCGCGCAGGTCCTGAGGTCGCTCCCCTCCCCACGACCCGGACCCGTCTGCGTCCCCGGTGCACGGCCGGTTCCGGCACCGCCCATCAGCCGAGGGCCGCGTCCACAGCCTGCTCGATGAGGTCCGGATCGGCCAGACAGGGTTCGGTGATCACGGCCGTGTCGCCGTAACGCTGGTTGAAGTCCGCCACGACCTCCATGGCGTGGGGATTGCGAGCCCAGGACCGGCGCGCCACCCCACCCATCACATCCCACAACAGGGAGGAGCGGATGATGCCGTCCACCCGCTGCGACCCGTCCAGGACCAGCCCGAAGCCACCGTTGATCGACTTCCCGATCCCCACTCCGCCCCCGTTGTGCAGCGCGACCAGGCTCATGCCGCGCGCGGCATTCCCGGCGAAACACTGCACCGCCATGTCGGCCATCACATTGGAGCCGTCGCGGATGTTCGCGGTCTCACGGAAGGGGGAGTCCGTTCCTGACACGTCGTGGTGGTCGCGTCCCAGCATGACCGGACCAATGACGCCCTCACGCACCAGCTCGTTGAACCGCAGGGCGATGCGCACCCTCCCCTCCATGTCCTGGTAGAGGATGCGGGCCTTGGTGCCCACCACCAGGTGGGCGGCCTGCGCATCGCGGATCCAGTTGTAGTTGTCGCGGTCCTGTGGGCGGCGGCCGGGATCGATGCACTCCATGGCGGCGCGGTCGGTGACGCGCAGGTCCTCCTCCGATCCTGACAGGCACACCCACCGGAAGGGGCCGTAGCCGTAGTCGAAGAGGTGGGGACCCATGATGTCCTCCACGTAGGAGGGCAGGGTGAACCCGTCCTTGTCATCGACCTCATTGCGGGACAGCTCGGTGACTCCCGCATCGAAGCAGGCCTTGAGGAAGGAGTTCCCGTAGTCGAAGAAGTAGGTGCCACGGCCGGCCAGTTCACGTACCAGGCCCGCATGGGTGCGCAGGGACTCGTCGACCAGCTTGGCGAAGAGGGAGGGATCCTCACCCAGCAGCACGGTGCGTTCCTCGAAGGAGATCCCCTGGGGACAGTAGCCGCCGTAGTGGGCGTCATGGCAGGAGGACTGGTCGGAGAGCAGGTCGATGGGGATCTCGTGGTCCACCGCGTACTGCAGCAGGTCCACGACATTGCCACTGAAGGCGATGGACAGGGCACTGCCGGCCTCCAGTGCCTCCTCGGCCAGGGAGAAGGCTTCGGGAATCGTCGTGGCGACCCGGTCCACCCACCCCTGTGAGTGGCGGGTCTCGATGCGGGAGGGGTCGACCTCCGCAATGATCGACACCCCTCCGGCCAGCGTCATGGCCTTGGGCTGGGCACCACTCATGCCCCCCAGTCCCGAGGAGACGAACAGGCGTCCGGCCAGGCCCTGGTCCTCGGGGATGCCCAGGTACTGGCGACCCGCATTGAGCAGGGTGTTGTAGGTGCCGTGCACGATCCCCTGCGGACCGATGTACATCCACCCGCCGGCGGTCATCTGCCCGTAGTTGGCCACCCCCATCTCCTCCGCGATCTCCCAGTCCTCGTGGTTGTCGAACAGGCCGACCATGAGGCCGTTGGTGATGATCACCCGCGGTGCATCGGGACGTGAGGGGAAGAGACCGACGGGGTGTCCGGAGGCCACGACCAGGGTCTGGTCACGGGTCATGACCTTGAGGTAGGAGGTGATGAGCCGGTACTGCATCCAGTCGTGGCACACGGAACCGGTCTCCCCGTAGGTCACCAACTCGTAGGGGTACAGGGCCACGTCGACATCCAGGTTGTTGTCGATCATGACCTGGAAGGCGCGTCCCTCCAGGCACTGCCCTTCGTAGTCCTGCACCGGGCGACCGTGCAGGGGTTGCGCAGGACGGAACCTGTAGCCGTAGATGCGTCCGAAGCGTGTGAGCTCGTCGAGGAACTCCGGGATGAGCTGCTCATGGAGTGACGGATCGATGTAGCGCAGGGCATTGGCCAGCGCCACGCGGGTCTGGGCCCGGGTCAGTCTGAACCCGCGCGAGGGCGCCCGCCGGACCGAGGGATCCATGGCAGGCACGGGTGGCAGGTCGGTGATCGGTGGGACGTGGTAGGGCCTGCCATGCCCTGCGGTGGCCGCGGGGTCAGGGACTCGGTGCAGGGGGTGCGTCAGGGTCATCTCGGTCATCCTCACCATTCGGGTCGTCGGTTCAGGTCCACATCGGCACGCAGGGTGGCATCAGGGCAGGTCCCAGGGTCCAGTCCGCGTACCAGTGGGACCCCGAAGCGGTAGGTCAGGTGCAGGTGACTGGGGGCGCCCACCACCGCCAGATCCGCCCGACATCCGGGCGCCAGCCGTCCCACGTCCCTGCGTCGCAGTGCTGCCGCACCACCTGCCGTGGCAGCCCACAGTGCCTCCTGCGGGGTCATCCCCATGTCCCGCACCGCGATGCCCATGGCCACCGCCATGGAGGAGGAGGCGTTCGTCCCCGGATTGCAGTCGCTGGCCAGCGCCACGGTGACTCCGCGCTCCAGCAGGCGTCGGGCATCGGGGAAGGGCTGACGGGTGGAGAACTCGACCAACGGCAGCAAGGTCACCACGGGGCCGTCCTCGGGTGCCGCCAGTGCGAGCAGGTCCACGTCCGCCTCGGAGAGGTGGGTGGCATGGTCCAGGCTTGCGGCCCCCACCTCCACGGCCAGACGTGGACCGGGGCCCTCCGCCAGCTGTGCCCCGTGGACGCGGGGACGCAGGCCGCGTGCCGCGCCTGCACGCAGGACCTCACGGGCCTCCTCCTCGTCGAGGGCCGTGGGGGACCCGGGCTCGCAGAAGGCATCGATCCATTTCGCGTGGGGCGCGCAGGCCTCCAGCATGGCGCCGGTGACCAGGTCGATGTAGTCCCCCCGCCGGTCGCGGTACTCCGGGGCGATGACGTGGCCCCCGAGATAGGTGGTCTCGGTTGTCACCTCCCCAGCCAGGCGCAGCAGGCGCGCCTCCTGGGCAACCCCGAGGCCGTACCCGCTCTTGATCTCCACGGTCGTGGTTCCCTGGCCACGCAGCTCACGCATGCGGGCGGCCAGGCTGGTGCGCAGGCGCTCGTCCGTGGCGCCACGGGTGGCGGCGACGGTGCGGTCGATGCCACCTCCGGTGTAGGGCTCCCCCGCCATGCGGGCGGCGAACTCGTCGCTGCGCTGCCCCTCGAAGACCAGGTGGGTGTGGGAGTCCACGAATCCGGGGAAGACTGCGCGTCCTGCGACGTCGAGGGCCCTGTCGCAGGCGGGGGCACGGGTGGCCGGCCCCACCCACGCGACGCGGCCGCCCTCGTCCACCAGTGCGGCATCGTGGAGGATGCCGAGCAGTCCTGACCCCACCGAAGGGTCGTTGGTGACCAGTTCGGCGATGCCGGTGACCAAGGTGGCCCTCACGATGCGCTCCTCAGGGAGGCGATGGAGCGAGCGAGCTCGGCGGCGACGTCGACATCCCTGTGGTGCCCACCCTCCACCACCCGGCGTCCCGACACCCACACGTCGGCCACGTCCCGCGCTGCGGCCAGCAGGGGGATGCGGTCCACGCGCGCACCCGCCAGCGCGGCCGAGGAGGTGTCGAGATGGACGAGGTCGGCGGACGCGCCCTCGATCAGGCCTCCCGGTCCTGCCCAGCCCAGGCTCTCCTGGCCCGTGGTGGTGAGGGCATTGACGAGGGCGACCGGGGTGAAGTTCTCTCGTGTCCCGCGGGCCAGGCGTTGGTCCATCTCGAGGCGGCGCATCTCCTCCAAGGGATCACACAGGACGTTCTGGTCCGAGCCCAGGCTCAGGGCTGCCCCGGCGCGGGCGAGGTCGAGGGCCGGTCCGATGCCGTCGGCCAGGTCGGCCTCGGTGGAGGGACACAGGCAGCAGGTCACCTGATGGGACCCGAGGATCTGGATGTCCTGGTCCTCCAGGTGGGTGGCGTGCACGGCGGTGGCGTGGCCACGCCACGCGCCCGCGTCCTGCAGCACACGGGTGGGGGTGGCTCCCCGGGCGTCCAGGCACGCGCTGTTCTCGGCCACCTGTTCCGACAGGTGCACGTGCAGGGGCGCGTCGTGCTCGTGTGCCCAGCTGGCGACGACCTGCATGTCACGGGGCTCCAGGGCGCGCACGGAGTGGATCGCTGCGCCGATGCGCACGTCGGGATCCGCGCGGTGTGCATCGGCCAGGGCATCGACGCGCTTCCTCCAGGCGTGCACGTCGGTGTCCCCGAAGCGGGTCTGCTCGGGGGACAACGGTTGGCCGAACCCTGAGGAGAGGTAGCAGCAGTCCAGCAGGGTCAGGCGGATGCCGACGTCGCGGGCAGCACTGATGAGAGCCTCACCCATCGCATTGGGGTCGGGGTAGGGGGTGCCGTCGGGACGGTGGTGGACGTAGTGGAACTCCCCGACCGAGGTGTACCCGGCCTCCACCATCTCCGCGTACGCCCCCACAGCGAGGTCATGGTAGGACTCGGGTGTCAGACGTCCGGCCACGCGGTACATGTCGGTGCGCCAGCTCCAGAAGGTCCCCCCGGGCACACCGGACCCGCGCAGGACCCGGTGGAAGGTGTGGGAGTGACAGTTGGCGAACCCGGGCATCACCAGGCCCCGCAGAACGTGGTCCCCCGGGGAAGGATCAACACCGGCGTGGACACCGCTGAGCCGCCCGTCCTCGATCACCAGGCGCACGCGGTCGACGGGGCCTGCGGGCAGCCAGGCGCTGGAGCACCACAGGGAGGCGGCGGTCATGACGCGCCCCCCTCACCCGGACCC
This sequence comes from Propionibacterium sp., assembly GCA_030460725.1. Lineage (GTDB taxonomy): Bacteria > Actinomycetota > Actinomycetes > Actinomycetales > Actinomycetaceae > Pauljensenia. The sequence continues at coordinate 1,420 of JAKECL010000053.1, read as the reverse complement.
AGCGACTGCCCGGCGAGTCCGCCCAGGCAGGCCGTCAGGGCGCGCACCCCGTCGACGCAGTCGGACAGGGTCGCGAACTCCGTCGGGGTGTGGGAGGAGCCGGTGCGGTTGCGCACGAAGAGCATCGCAGTTGGCGTGCCGCTGTTCTGCAGGATGCCTGCGTCGTGACCCGCAGCGGTCCCGATCTCGGGTGCGCCAAGGCCCACATCGGCGAGAATCGCGACCAGTCGCGCCCGCAGCTGGGCGTCGAAGTGGGTGGCCGGGGTGAAGGACTCCTGGACAGGGTCCCACGGTGCCAGGTCCTCCAGGACCGCAGACAGGGCCTCTTCCTCACTCGCCCGGGCGTCCAGCCACAGGGTGACATGTCCGGGGATGACATTGGCGCCCCCGGGGAGCACCTCGAGGTGACCGACGGTGGCACGTGCCCCGTGGGCCAGTGCCGCGTCGTGGGCGTCCCTGGGGAAGGCGAGTGCGGACAGGAGGGCATCGTCGCGGCGCTCCATGGGGGTGGTGCCCGCATGGTCGGGGACGCCTCCGACCTCGGTGCGCCAGCGTCCGTGGGGCCAGATGTGGGTGGCCACAGCGACGGGACTGTGCGTGTCCGCCAGCCAGTACCCCTGTTCGACGTGCAGCTCCACATGGGCCGCGGTCAGTGCCAGGGCCGCAGGATCGGGACCGTAGGCATCGGTGTCGATGCCTGCCGAGTCCAGAGCCTCACGCAGCGACGTCCCGTCCTGGTCGGTGCGGACCAGGGCCCGAGCAGGGCCCAGGGCACCGGTGAGCACGCGGGAACCGAAGCATGCGATGCCGAACCGGGCACCCTCCTCGTCCGAGGCATTGACGATCCCGATGGGACGGGCGGGGTGCACACCTGCGGCCTGGAGTGCACGCACGGCCGCCAGCGCGGAGAGCACACCCAGGGGTCCGTCGAAGGCGCCACCGTCGGGCACGGAGTCCAGGTGGGAGCCGGTGGTGACCCCGGGATGCTGGGGGCTGGGTGTTCCCCACCACGCCCACTGGTTCCCCGCCGCGTCCACCCGCAGGTCCAGGCCCAGGGAGTCGCACTCACGAGCGAACCAGGCCCGCAGGGCCAGATCCTCCCGGGTCCAGGCTGCGCGGTGGTAGCCGGTGTCGGGTCGGGTGGGGTCGTGGCCGATGCTGTCAATGTCGGTGAACATGCGTGCGAGGTCGGTGGCCACGGCGGTGTCTGCACTCGCCGCGGCGTCCTCGTCCTGCCAGAAGGCGGGCATGGCAGACGTCTGTTCCGGCACAGGTGGGGCGCCTCGCTCGCGGCGCGCGACCGCCACTGCGGGCTGCTGCGTGCGGTCGCGGTCGAACTGGGTCACGAGGTCGCTCCGTCCGTCAACGAGTGTCAGTCTGTTTCCACTTGATGGAATCGCATTTCCGTTTTGAGGTAAAG
>JAKECL010000052.1 GCA_030460725.1 Propionibacterium sp. | reverse complement strand
CGCCCCCCCCACCCCCCTCACCTGTCACTGCACACGCCGCCCCTCGCACGGCTGGCGTGCGTCACCTGATGCACCCCGGAGCCTCTGCCCAACACTCAGAACCGGCAGCAGCGTGGACGGGAGACCCTGGGCGGGGCGATGGCGTCCCTCTCAGTACCCCAGGTCGTCGAACTGAACCGGGGTCGTCGTGCCCAGCACCCAGTCACGGCGCAGGATCGCATATGCCACGCTCGCACGTGGTGCGCCACCTTCAACCGGCCAGCCGTCCCTGTAGTGGGCTTCCTTGACATACCCGCAACGCACGAACACCTGGCGCATCGCCACATTGTCCTCACGGGTCTGACCCTCGAAGCGTTGAACCTCCGGCATGGTGGAGAACACGTGGTCAGTGATGGCCTTGAGGACCGGGACCCCCAGACCCTTGCGCCGGAAGGAAGTACCCAGACGCAGGTCGAACAGGGGGGCGTCCTCGTCCAGGTCTTCCAGGATGACCAGCCCCAGTCGCCCTCGTGAATCATCGTCGATCCACAGCGCTGCGGACCCGTCACTGTCATAGGCACCCTGGTCGATGCGCGCCTGGACATCCTGGACATCGGGGTGGGGATTGACGTGGAAGGGGAAGCGGTTGCGGGTCAGGAAGGCCACCAGCTCCGCGCGGTCCTGTCCGCGCACGTCGAGCGGTGTGAGAGTGATCGTCATGGCACCAGCGTATGCGGGAAGCCTTCTGCCACCATCGCAGGGCTCCCGGGCACTCCCCCCGCGGCGAGGGGGCACCGACGGATCCTCCCCGGACCGCGGCAGTCCGCCCTCAGATCACCCCGGAGTCTCGCGCCGCATGGATGAAGGAGAACACCGCGTTCATGATCATCTGCGTGGCGATGGCTGCCAGCAGCAGGCCAGAGATCTTGGTGAGGATCATGACGCCGCCCTGGCCGAGGAAACGGGAGAGCTCCACGGAGAAGCGCATGGTCGCCCAGATGACGATGTGCATGAGCACCACGGACGCCACCACGGCCACCCACCCGGCAACCGAGTTTCCCCCCTGGTTCACCGAGATCATCACCGCCACGATCGCGCCAGGCCCCGCCAGCAGCGGGGTGCCCAGAGGGACCAGTGCCACGTTCACGTTCTTGTCCCCGGTGTCGGGCTCATCGGAATCGTGCCCCATCAGCAACTCCATGGCGACCAGGAACAACAGGACGCCGCCGGAGAGCTGCAGGGACTCCATGGAGATCTGGAGGAAGGTGAGGATGTACTGGCCCAGCACCGCGAAGAGGACGATCACCCCGAAGGAGGTGATGGTCGCCTGGACTGCTGCCCTGCGCTGGTCGGTGCGACTGTACTTGCCGGTCAGGGCCAGGAACACCGGGATCGTGCCCGGAGGATCCATGATGACGAAGAGTGTGGTGAACGTCGTGGCCAGCAGAGCCACGTCGATGACGCCGGTGACGTTCACGGACGCAGGACCTCCAGGTGTGACTGTTCCTCGATGGCCCGGTAGACGTACTCCGAGGTGAGGTTCTCGCCCAGCCGGTTCGGTTTGCCCGTGCCATGGTAGTCCGAGGATCCCGTGACCTGGAGCCCGAGCCTGTGGGCCAGCCGGTCCACGTCCTCACGATCCTCCCCGCGGTGGTCGCGGTGGTCCCGCTCCAGGCCGAACAACCCCGCCGCCGCCATCTCCGCGATGACCTCTTCGGACAGCACACGTCCACGCCGACCTGCACGTGGGTGCGCCAGCACCGGGACCCCTCCGGCGGCGCGGACCATCCCCACGGCCTCCACCGGATCGGGTGCCCAGTGGTGGACGTAGTAGGGGCTGGAGGGCAGGAGGACCCGTTCGAAGACGGCGGAGCGGTCCGGGAACGCGCCCAACGCCACCAGGGCGTCGGCGATGTGGGGACGGCCGACGGGCCCGCCGTCCGAGGGCGCGAACTGCTGCACCATCTCCCATGTCAGGGGGTAGTCCTCAGCGATGCGCTCGACCATGTGTCGGGCGCGGGTGTCCCTGGACTCCCGCGTGTGCTCCATGGCAGCCAGCAGTGCGGCGTCGGTGGGTTCGAAGAGGTAGGCGAGGAGGTGGGCGGAAATGCCGTGGGAGGAACACGACAGCTCCACGCCGCGGATCAGGGCCACTCCCGTGTCACCGACCTGGGTGGCCGCCTCACCCCACCCCGCCATGGTGTCGTGGTCGGTGAGACCGACGACGTCGAGGCCAGCACGCAGCGCCGCCCACATGAGTTCCGAGGGCGTGTCGGTGCCGTCCGAGCACGCCGAATGGGTGTGGGGGTCGATGCGGAGCATGGCCTCACACTAGTGGGCAGTGGATGGTGCCCCAAGTGCCCCGGTGTGGGCGCCCAGGCACACGACCGCACCAACGCCCACACCCACACCCGCGCTGCCGCGCAGGGGAGAGGAAGTGGGATCATGGATCCATGACGACCGAACCTGACTCCGTGCCCCAGGAAACCCCCTCCCAGACCATGGCCGACCGCGGCAACAACCGCTCACGACGCCCCGACTCCGCCGCATTCCGCGACTTCATCGGATCGAACTGGGCACCGCGCTCCACCGATCTACCTGCCCGGGAGGAGGTCGCCGACTTCCTGCCCGCACGCGCAGCAGCCGCAGGCGAGCCCTTCCCCGGCGAGCGCCTCGTCATCCCGGCGGGCGGTTACAAGACCCGCTCCAACGACACCGACTACCGCTTCCGCGCCCACTCCGCCTTCGCCCACCTCTCGGGACTGGGCGGGGAGAAGGAACCGGACGCGGTCCTCGTGCTCGAACCCCACCAGGGTGGCGCCCACGAGCCCGTCCTCTACTTCAAACCACGGGCCCCGCGCACCTCGGAGGAGTTCTACGCGGACTCGCGCTACGGGGAGTTCTGGGTGGGGGCGCGCCCCTCGTTGGACGAGGTTGCAGCTGCCACAGGCCTGCGCTGCGCGCACATCGACTCGCTGCGTGACGCACTGGCCAAGGACGCCGGTGCCGTCCAGCTGCGCATCGTGCCCGGGGTGGACCAGTCGGTGGAGTCCATGGTCAACGAGGTCCGCCAGCAGGCCGGCCTCCCCTTCGGCGGGGACGCGCACGAGGGCGACGAGAAGCTGCAGGAGCACCTCTCCGAGATCCGGCTGCGCAAGGACGCCTTCGAGCTCGGCCAGCTGCGCCATGCCGTCGACGTGACGCGTGCAGGATTCGACGACATCATCCGCGCCCTCCCCCGTGCCGTCGGTCACCGCCGCGGTGAACGCGTCATCGAAGGGGCCTTCGGCGCGGTCGCACGCGAGGAGGGCAATGGCCTGGGATACGACACCATTGCGGCCTCGGGCGACCACGCGAACACCCTGCACTGGATCGACAACGACGGGGAGGTCCGCGAGGGCGACCTGGTGCTGGTGGACGCGGGCATCGAGCTCGACTCGCTCTACACCGCGGACATCACCCGCACACTGCCCGTCAACGGCCACTTCTCCGAACCCCAGGCCAAGGTCTACCAGGCGGTGCTCGACGCCGCGGAGGCCGCGCTGGCGCGTGCCAATGAGCCCGGGGTCCGCTTCAGCGACGTCCATGACGCCGCCATGGCGGTCCTCGCCGATCGACTGGCGCAGTGGGGCGTCCTGCCTGTCAGCGCCGAGGAGTCACTGTCCCCCGCAGGACAGCAGCACCGCCGGTGGATGCCGCACGGCACCTCCCACCACTTGGGCCTCGACGTCCACGACTGCGCCCAGGCACGTCGCGAGATGTACCAGGGAGCGCTGCTGGAACCCGGGATGACCTTCACCATCGAGCCCGGGCTGTACTTCCGCGCCGATGACCTGGCGGTTCCTGAGGAGTTGCGCGGAATCGGTGTGCGCATCGAGGACGACGTCCAGGTCAACCAGGACCGCTCCGTCACCAGGATCTCCGAGGACATCCCCCGCACCATTGCCGACGTCGAGGCCTGGATCGCGGAGGTCCAGGCACGCTGAGATCCAGGCACGCTGAGATCCAGGCACGCTGAGATCCAGGCACGCTGAGCCCCAGGAACGCTGAGCCCCACTCTTCCGGGTGTGCCGGACTCACCTCCTGACGGGGGTGTCAGGCTGCGGGCTCCCGCTGGTGGGGCTGGACCTGCAGCGCAGCCCGGCGCAAGGCGTCAGGATCACCGGCGGCGGGATCACCGATCTCGATGTCACCGACCTCGGGATCACCGGCGTCGGGTTCCTCGGGTGGGAGTTCGTGGGGCAGGGGCGGCGGTCGGGTGGTGTAGCTGCGGCCGGTGGGCGTGGTGAGCACGACCGCACCGTCCGCCTCCTGGCGGGCACCCCACCCAGGAGCCTCCTTGGCCTGGTTGCAATGGAGGCACAAACCCTGGCCGTTGACCGCGCTGGTGGGTCCTCCCTGGCGGGCCGGCGTGACGTGATCGATGTGGGCAATGGGTGCCGAGCACCAGGGTGTGCGGCACGTGTTGGCGTCGCGGGTCTCGATGAAGGCGCGCAGCCCGGAGGGGAAGAGGCGTCTCCTGGACTCCATGGCGACCAGCTGACCCGTGTGGGGCTTCGCATAGAGGCGCCGTATCCACATCCGGGTCTCCGCATCGGTCGAGCCGTCTCCCGTCCCCTCCCTGGGGCGCGTGAGAAGCGCCCGCGCCACACCCGCCGGGATGGGTCCGTGACCCACGAGGCGAGCAGGTGCGTCGCCATCTCCCAGCAGTGCCTCGTCGGTGATCACCACCTGTACCTCGACCGGAACGGCGGGGGCGCTCTCCTGTCCGGTGATCCTGGTGACCAGGGTGTCGGCCATGATCTGCGCGCGCTGACGCGTGTCGCCACAGGCACGGGCGGAGTCGACGGCCCGCATGAGCGCCGCGTACACCGCCACTCCTTGCTGGACCGGCAGCAGCGCTGAGAGCACCGACATGCAGTCGGGTGCCGGACGCAGGGTGACCCTGCGGTCGGACTCCGCGCGCGCCACGTGGTCGACCATCGCGCGGGGATCCAGGTGATAGGCGATCCTGCGTGCATTGACCACGAGTTCACGATCCGACCACCCGTCCAGCCCGGACGCGAGCTCACGATCGGTGGCCAGACGGTGCTCCCGGTCCAGGAACACCGTCTCGCGGGCCACCAGCGTCGCCTTCCACTCGCTGATGCGCCCCGCGCTCAGGGCAGCAAGGGTCTCGGGCAACTCGGTGGTCAGCACTGTTGCCAGACCGAGCAGGATCCTCGCCTTGTGTGGGGATTCGCGACGTGCAAGAGCGATCTCACTGACGGCGGAACGCTGGGCGTTCTCACGCTCACGCTCAGTCGTCGCACCCTCCAGGCGCAGGTCCCTCAGCGCGACGGATGCCCGCGCCTGGCCCGCACTGCAGGCGTTCTTCAGGTCCTCCAGACAGCCGAGGACCCTCACGAGTTCATCGTCGGCGCGCCCGGTCAGGTCGGTGGTGAGGTTTTCGATGAGCCCGGCCAGGTCCTCCAGGTCCACTGACTGGAGAACGCCTGACGGATCGGGGGATCCGCCGACGACACACACCACGTCATCATCGGACTGCGGGAAGATCTGTGTCCCCCGCGTCACGGTGTGGATGTGCGTCCTTGGCTCCATGTACCAACCCTAGTCGAACACATGTTCGACCACAAGCCTCCGCCACGGGGTGTGGACAACTTCTGGATCCACCCGAACCGCAGCGAACGGTCAGCTGCGCACATCCCCCTGGTCGGCACGGGACGGGCCGGATGAACCGGATGAACCGGACGGGGCCGAACCCTCAGTCCTGCCGTCGGCCTCGCCGCCACCAGCACCCGTGCCACCCACACCCGCGCCACCGTCGACCTTGCCGCCGTCGCCCTCGTCACCCGCGCTTCCGACACCCTCGCCACCAACACCCTCGCCGGACCTGCCACCCTCGCGGCCTGCGCGCAGGTCGGTGCCCGGCGCCTCACCGGTCTCCTCCTCGTGTTCCTTCTCGGACTCGCTCAGTCGCACGCCGAAACGTGGCTTCTCGTCCAGGCGCGACCCGTACTCGGTGGGGCCACTGCGCTCGGGGCGCCTGCGGGGAGGTGTGGGCCGCATCTGGTTGCCCGGGGTCTTCTGCAACAGCTTGAACGCCCCGTCCACGTCCTGGGATGCCAGGACCGCGTATCGACTGGCCACCACCTGTGACTGGGAGGTGAAGTCCCTCTGACCGCCCGTCATGGCATAGAGGATCACCGACATCAGCACACCGAAGACCGCACCACCGGCCATGCCGATGAACACCCAGGGCACACCTGCCTGCCCCGATGTCGTGGCGAAGGACATCATGAGCCCCATGAAGGTGCCCCACAGGGCACCCGATCCTGCTCCGGAGGCCGCGACCTTGCCCATCGTCAGGCGCCCGGTCACCCGCTCCACCATGTGCAGGTCCGAGCCGACGATGGTGATGCTCTTCACGTCGAATCCGTTGTCGGAGAGGTAGTCCACGGCGTTGGACGCTTCGAGGTAGGTCCTGTAGGACGCCACCTCGGTGCCGTCAGGCATCGTGGGGACCCGCAGTCGGGGGTTCTGCCTGTTGTCCATGCGCCGGGCTCCTTCCGTGGGGGTGGGATTGTCCGCACCACACCCTTCCCCCAGCAGCCTAGGCTGTTCACGTGAGCAATGCACCGACCCGAGTGGGCACCAGCGGCAGACGCATCTTCGTCGCCAAGTTGGCGGGGACGGGCGTGTTCGACCCCCTGGGTGAGAAGGTCGGCAAGATCCACGACGTGGTCGCCATCATCCGACTGGACCTCACGGCCACCGTCATTGGTTTCGTCGTGGAGGTGGGGCCGCGCAGACGCGTCTTCCTGCCCCTCACCCGCGTCACTGCCATCAAACCGGGTGCGGTCATCACCACCGGTCTCCTCAACATGCGCCGGTTCACCCAGCGCCCCATCGAGACCCTGGTCCTCTCCCAGCTCTTCGACCGCGTGGTCACCATGAATGACGGCACCGGCCAGGTCCGCATCCTGGACGTGGCGATGGAGCAGCGTCGCCCTCGTGACTGGATCATCGCCAAGCTGCACGTCCAACGCGTGCGTCAGACCTCGCTGGGCTTCCGTCGCGGCGGGGAGACCATGACCGTCGACCTGGGCGAGGTCACGGGCCTGCTCAAGACCGACTCCACCCAGTCCGCCACCGCCCTGATCCAGCACACCGAGGACATGAAGCCCGTGGACCTCGCGGACTTCCTCCACACGCTTCCTCCCGACCGCCAGTTCGCGGTCGCCATGGAACTGCCCGATTCCCGCCTGGCGGACGTTCTGGAGGAACTCGGCGACGACGACCGGGTGGCGATCGTCTCCGCACTGGACGCCGCGCGCGCCGCAGACGTCCTGGACGTCATGCAGCCCGACGACGCGGCAGACCTGGTCTCGGAGCTGCCCGACGCCAAGGCGCAGTCCCTGCTGGCCCTGATGGAACCGGAGGAGGCGGAGGACGTCCGACGCCTGCTCACCTACGAGGAGTCCACGGCCGGTGGCCTGATGACCACCGAACCCGTCATCCTGGGGCCCGATGCGACCGTCGCCCAGATGCTGGCTGCCGTGCGCCGCGAGGACATCCCCGCCTCCCTGGCGACCATGGCCTTCGTGACCCGGCCACCCATGGAGACCCCGACAGGCCCCTATCTGGGTGTGGTCCACATCCAGCGCGCCCTGCGGGAACCTCCCCAGACCCTGCTGGGCACGATCATGGACTCCGACATCGAGGCCGTCTCCCCCCAGGCCCATGTCGCCACCGTCACCCGTCTGCTGGCGACCTACAACCTGACGATCCTGCCCGTCATCGACGAGGACGACCACCTGCTCGGTGCCGTCTCGGTTGATGACGTGCTCGACGAGTTGCTGCCCGAGGACTGGCGCGACTTCGACGACGACGTCACCGACCGCATGATGGCGAGGAGCATTGATGGCTGACCGGCTCGACACGCCCCGGGACTCCGGGCGCCACATGCCCCGCATCAACCTCGAGTCCGAGGTGCTCGGGCGCGGCGCGGAGCGCATCGCCCGCTTCTCGGGCACCCCGCAGTTCCTGGTCTACCTCAGTGTCTTCGTCATCTTCTGGATCCTGTGGAACACCCTGGCGCCCGCCAAGTTCCAGTTCGACAAGGCCGAGTTGGGGTTCACGGCGCTGACCCTGATGCTCTCCCTGCAGGCCTCCTACGCCGCGCCCCTGATCCTGCTCGCCCAGAACCGCCAGGACGACCGCGACCGTGTCCAGGCCGAGCAGGACCGCCAGCGCGCCGAGCGCAACCTCACCGACACCGAGTACCTCACCCGTGAGATCGCGGGCCTGCGCCTGGCCCTGCAGGACGTGGCGACACGCGACTTCGTGCGCTCGGAGCTGCGCGACATGCTCGACGACCTGCGCGCGGAGCTGGACTCCGACCTCGGCGCCCGCCACGGTCCGGGTTCGGCGCATCCACCCGCGTCAGCACCCGTCTCAGCGCCCCGACCGGAGCGGGACCCGTCCTCGCGCCCGCTGCCCGCCCAGTCCTCCGGCGTCGACGAGGGCCGCTCCC
>JAKECL010000508.1 GCA_030460725.1 Propionibacterium sp. | reverse complement strand
CGCACTTCACCAGCAGCGCCAGGAGGATCGCTCCGGGGAGGTTGCCCGCCAGCATGAGGGCGAAGGCCCGGGCCGCAGGCACCCACCCCACGGCTCGCTCACGCAGGCCGATGGGCAGGATCATCATCGCCGAGGTCGCCAGCTCACCGCCGGCGAAGACCACCAGGATCAGGCCGATCCCGAAGACCCCGCCCTCCACCAGTGGGGACCAGGGGGAACCCTCCAGGCGCAGCGGCCCACCGGCGGTGAACATGAACACGTCGGCGAGCCCGATGAAGGCACCCGCCATCATTGCCGCCACGAAGTAGTGGGCGGTGCGCAGGGCGCCGTGGGTCTTGTGACGGGCGGCGGCGGACTGGGCCGCGACGTTCTCCGGGAGGGTCAGCACCCCCGAATCCTCCCTGATCCCGTACGGATGTTTCCATCACCCCGGGTCCCCCGGCACCGGAACGGGCGAGCGACGGGTCACAGTGGGAGCCACCCGGCGCCACGTCCCGGACCTCCGTCCCACAGGGGAGGCACCCCTGGGGTGTCACTGGGAGGAGGCCGGGACCGCGTCACCCCCGCCCGGTGTCGGGTCCTGTGCCCAGATCCTGGCGCTCTGCGCCGACCTGGGTGCCGACTGCGTCACCGCGGCGCGAGGTCCCGGTGATGGTGGCCTCAGCCAGCACCCGCGTGCCGCGGTAGAGGACCAGGGACTGGCCTGCCGCCACCCCGCGCAGGGGTGCTGCCAGGTCGACCTCCAACTCCCCCTCCTCCAGTCGTACGCAGGAGACGACCGAGGGTGTGCCGTGGGCGCGCACCTGGGCGGTGAGCACGTCCCCGGGGACATCACAGAGTCGACGACCGGCCATCTCGGCACCGAAGGCCGCGCTCGCCGCCACCTCCACCGCGAGATCGTCGTCCCCGGCCAGACGCACGACCTGCGTGCAGGTGATCCGGTCCACGCTCAGGAGGGACGCCGCCCCGACCACGACGGTGTTCGACGCGGGTCTGGTCTCCAGGACGTAGCGTGGCGCTCCGTCGGGAGCGGGGTGGCCCAGGTTCAGGCCCTTGCGCTGACCGACGGTGAAGTTCCAGTACCCGGTGTGCTCCCCCAGCACCCGTCCCTCGGTGTCCACCACCTCGCCGGGCGCCTCGCCCAGGTGGCGACGCAGGAAGCCACGGGTGTCCCCGTCGGGGATGAAGCAGATGTCGTAGGAATCGGGTTTGGCGGAGACCCCCAGGCCCAGGCGCTCCGCCTCCGCACGCACCCAGGCCTTGGAGGGCGCCTCCCCCAGCGGCAGGAGCACACGGGCCAGTTCATCCTCACCCATGACGGCGAGCACGTAGGACTGGTCCTTGGCCTCATCCACCGCGCGGTGCAGCTGGGGACCTCCCACACCCTGCACGATGCGGGCGTAGTGACCGGTGCACACCGCGTCGAAGCCCAGAGCAGCGGCCCGCTCCGCCAGTTCACGGAACTTCACGAACTCATTGCAGCGCACGCAGGGATTGGGGGTGTGGCCCGCACGGTACTGCTCGACGAAGTCGGTGATCACCGTCTCCTCGAACTCCTCGGCCAGGTCCCACACGTAGAAGGGGATGCCTATGACCTCCGCGGCGCGCGCCGCGTCCCCCGCGTCCTCCACCGAGCAGCAGCCCCGGGATCCCACCCGGCACGCCTGGGGTTGGGAGGACAGCGCCATGTGGACCCCGACCACGTCGTGACCCGCCTCGACGGCGCGGGCGGCGGCGACGGCGGAGTCGACCCCACCCGACAGTGCTGCCAGGACCCTCATCTCGCCGCGACCTCCCCCACC
>JAKECL010000507.1 GCA_030460725.1 Propionibacterium sp. | reverse complement strand
CCCCAACAATCGCCGAAGTCCGTCCCCAATCCTGGCGAAGTCCGTCCTCCTTTTCGCCGAAGTCCGTCCCCAATCCTGGCGAAGTCCGTCGTGTTTCTCGGCGAAGTCCGTCCTCGATCCCGCCGAAGTCCGTCGCCTCTGCGGCCCGCATGTTCCATGCCCGCTTCCGCCGGGCTGCCTCGCCGGGGGGCGTCCCTAGCGGCGTCAGCGAGGGCGGGCAATGACCTGGGCGCCCGAGTCGTCACGTAGTCATGTGCCAGGTGCGATTGCCTGGAAGCTGGCACGGAGTTCTGCTCTGTCCTCCGGCGAGAGTTGTCGTGCGCTGATGCCGCGCACCGCGCATTCCAGACCGGTGAACAGATGGAGGCATGCGCCGGGATCGAGCTGGCCCCGGATCCGCGCGAACGCTTCCACTGCTCCCACTCGGCGCAAGGTTGCGGCATCTCCGATGCCGACCGCCACCAGCTGACGAGCAGTGACGGTGCCGATCTCCGGCAGGTCAGTGAGGTCGCTCAACGTCTGCCTCCAGGGCCGCGCAGACGGCAGCGAATCCGTCGAGAACTCCCAACCCGACTGCCTGCATCCCCACCAGTGCAGCGGATCGAATTTCGTCGTCACTGGCGCCAGCCTGTTGTGCCAGACCGACGTGGAACTCCAGACCGCCGGTCATGCCAGCGGCGCAGAGCACGGCCACATAGGCCAGGTGGTTCGTCTTGGAGTCCAGCGCTGACTCCGCGGCCTTGGCGTTGACGAATGCCATGTGTGCCTCGGCAGTGAGGGGGAACTGCTGACTGAACTGCATGAATCCGGCACTGACGTTCATCGAGTGTCCCTGTCCTCGCAGCGGATGGCCATTCGGCACGCGGCGCGGAACACCGCAAGCGTCGGCCCGAGTGGTCCGTCCCGAGGATACACGCGCCACGTTCAGCCACGTGGCTGAAGGAGTCGTGGATTCGAGAGCTGTCGGGTGCCCTGCACGTCGCCCTCGTCGATCCTGTGCGGAACGGTCGTCGGGGGCCGTTGCGCAGGACGGACTTCGTCGGGATCGAGGACGGACTTCGTCGGGAAACGCGACGGACTTCGTCGGGAACGGGGGCTACTCGCTGCGCAGGGCTTCGACCGGATCGCTGCGCGAGGCCGCGGAGGAGGGGATCAACCCCGCCAGGAAGGTCAGGCCCATCGAGATGCCCACCAGTGCGACTCCGGCCACCCAGGGCAACTGCGCGACGCCCGCGATCCCGTACCGGGCTTCGACGATCGCATTGACGGGCAGGGTGAGCAGCAGTGTCGTGGCAATGCCCATGAGGCCTGCCACCAGGCCCACGATGACCGTCTCAGCATTGAACACGCGCCGGATGTCGCGTTTGCTGGCGCCGATGGAACGAAGGATCCCGATCTCCTTCCTCCGCTCCAGCACCGAGATGTAGGTGATGACCCCGATCATGATCGAGGACACCACCAGCGAGATGGCGACGAAGGCGGTCAGCACGTAGGTGACGACGTCGATGATGGTGGTGACCGAGGACATCAGCGTGCCGACCAGGTCGGTGTAGGTGATGGACTTGTCCTCCTGGCCCTGGGCCTCCATGTCCGCGTTGTAGCTGTCCAGGGCATCGATGATCGCTCCCTTGGACTCGAAGTCCTTCGGGTAGATGTTGATTGCGAAGGGCTTCGCCGGATCCGCGTGCCCCAGCGTGGCGAGGTTGGCGTCCAGGGAGGCCTGGCGCGAGGAGAGCATGGAGACCAGGAGTTCGGAGAGCTCCTCCTGATCCATGTCGAAGCGGAAGGCCTCCCGCAGGGCGTCCT
>JAKECL010000051.1 GCA_030460725.1 Propionibacterium sp. | reverse complement strand
TGGCCGGGCCGGGTGCTCAGTGGCTGTCGGGACGCTGGAGCTTGGTGCGCAGGATGGACTCGTTGAGGTTCATCTGGCGTGTGATCTCCAGGGCGACGTCGGGGGTCGTGGTCATGTCGATGACCACGTAGATTCCCTCGGAACGCTTGTTGATGTCGTAGGCAAGACGGCGCTTGCCCCAGATGTCGACCTTCTCGACGGAGCCCTTGGCAGCAGTGACCTGCTGCAGGTACTTCTCCATCGAAGGGGCGACGGTGCGCTCGTCGATCTCGGGATCGAGGATCACCATCAGTTCGTAGGTACGCACGTGGGTACCCACCTCCTATGGTCTCTACGGTCACGGGACTTCCGTGACAGGAGGGTGTTGCGTCGGTCTGCTCCCACCCGGGTCGGGCGCGGCGCAGTCCGCCTGTCCACTGTAGTCGGGGCGTGGGGGGATGTGCCACCTGCCGATGGGAGCTGTGGGGTCATGTGGGACACATCGGTCCCGCCCTGCCCGCCGGTGTCCGCCCACCTGGACCGGGATCACCAGGAGCTGGGAACCGGTCGTCCCTCCGCGTAGCCCGACGCTGACTGGAGGCCGACGATCGCACGGTTGCGGAATTGCTCCAGGGTGCGCGCACCCGCATAGGTGAAGGACGAGCGCACCCCGGAGATGATCTGGTCGATGAGGTCCTCCACGCCCGGGCGCTCAGGATCCAGGTACATGCGCGAGGTCGAGATGCCCTCTTCGAACAGAGCCTTGCGGGCCCGTTCGAAGTCACCCTGACCAGCGGTACGACGCGTGACGGCACGCTTGGACGCCATGCCGAAGTTCTCCTTGTAGGCCCGGCCCTGGGCATCGAACTGCACATCGCCCGGGGACTCGTGGGTGCCGGCGAACCAGGAGCCGACCATGACATTCGAGGCCCCCGCGGCCAGGGCCAGGGCCACGTCGCGCGGATGGCGCACGCCGCCGTCGGCCCACACATGGGCTCCGAGTTCGCCAGCCGCGGCCGAGCACTCACGGACCGCGGAGAACTGGGGACGACCCACCCCCGTCTGCATGCGTGTCGTGCACATGGCGCCCGGACCCACCCCGACCTTGACGATGGAGGCGCCGGCAGCGACCAGGTCCCGGGTCCCGGCGGCCGTCACGACATTGCCTGCGGCCAGCGGCACGTCCGGGCAGGCGGCGCGCACGGCGGCCACGGCTTCCAACATCCGGTCCTGGTGGCCGTGGGCGGTGTCGACGACCAGGACGTCGACACCGGCATCGACCAGTGCTGCCGCCTTCTCGGCGGGGTCGCCGTTCATGCCGATCGCAGCGCCGATGCGCAGGTGGGCGCCCTCGTCGTCGACGGCAGGGCGGTAGATCCCCGAACGCACGGCGCCAGCCCGTGTGAGCAGGCCGACCAGGCGGCCCTGCGCGTCGACGACGGGGGCGAGCTGGCGGTGGGCGGCGTGCAGCCGGTCGAAGGCCTCATGGGGATCGATGCCCTCGGGCAGGGTCATGAGCTCCGTGGACATCACGTCGCGGACCTGGGTGAAGCGGTCGACACCGGTGACGTCCTTCTCGACGACCAGCCCGACGGGGACATTGGTGTCGGGGTCGACCACCACGGCGGCACCGTGGGCGCGCTTGGGCAGCAGACCCAGGGCGTACCCGCAGGTGTGGTGTGGTTTCACGGTGACGGGGGTGTCATAGACGAGGTGTCGGGACTTGACGTCCGCGATCGTCTCGATGACGAACTCGACGGCGATGTCCTGGGGGATGATCGCCAGCGCGCCGCGACGTGCGACGGTCTCCGCCATGCGTTTGCCGGAGACGGCCGTCATGTTCGCGACGACCAGGGGGATGGTGGTCCCACTGCGGTCGTCGGTGGTCAGGTCGACATTCGTGCGCGACCCGACCGAGGAACGTGAGGGCACCATGAAGACATCGTCGTAGGTGAGGTCGAAGGTGGGCAGCAGGCCGTTGAGGAATTCCACGGCTCCACGCTAGCCGGAGGCGAGCGACATCTCAGTGGGTGGGCGTCGATCGGGAGGACTCGGCGGCGGAGCTTTCGGGTGCGAGCGAGGAGATCGCAACGGACTGCAGGTGATCCACCAGGGCGACCTCGGCATCGGAGAGCCGTTTGTCGAGCGACCGGCGCAGGAGGACCAGGGCACATGCGGCATAGAGGTCGGCAACGAGTTCCCGCTCAGGCATGTCATCGAGTGTCGCGCGGAAGGCTTTGGTGAAGGTCGCCGTGAGTCGGAGTTCGAGATCACCCTCGGGCTCGTGGATCAGGAGCAGGGCGGCCATCTCCTCGCGATGGGTGCGGAAGAGCCCGTCGGAGATGGCCCTCAGGCAGGTCGAGAAGTCCGCACCCGGACGGAAACGGTCCTCCAGGACCCGGGCCACCTGGGTATCGATGTCCTCGACCATGCGCGTGAGGAGGTCGTACTTGTCGAGGTAGTGGTCGTAGAACGTCGAGCGGCTGACCAGGGCCGCAGCGCAGATGTCAGCCACGGTGACCTTGCGGAACGGCCTTCCCTCCGTGAGCACCTGAACGAGCGCGGCCGTGATGTCGCGCTCCGTCCTGACCTTTCGTGGATCCGGGCGGGGGGCGTCCTCCGACATCGGCAATCTCCTCCCGTGTGCAGGTTTGCGAACACTCTGAGGTCATTGTGTCCGACAGGCTGCATCTGCCTCTGGTCTGTTCGTGGACCCGTGGATCCGCCCCGCCTACCTTCGGTGGGGAGACCACGAGAGCAGGAGGACGACATGTTCAGAGCATTCACGGGGAACAGGCAGATTGACCTTCAACTCAATCGTTTCATGGGTCCCCACCTGGGGGACACACGCGTGGCGAGCGAGGTGGTGGCCGTCGCCCCGCATCTGGTGGACGGCGATGCGGTGACGCGTGAGTTCGAGGCTCTCGCCCGCGCGCACGAGGCCGAGGGAGAAGCATCGCTCGCCTCTTCCTGCTACGGCCTTGCCGCGTTCCACCTGCCGCTGAGCGACCCACACAAGCGGGAACTCATCGACGGGTTCCGGCGTTGCTTCCGGGAGGGATGGACCAGCTCGCCGATCGAATGGCTGGAGGTGCCCTTCGCGGGGCACTCGCTGCCCGCAGCGCATATGGGCGCGAGTTCTGGGGACGCTCCCGAGCATCCCCGGACGCTGGTCGTGTTCGGGGGCTTCGACAGCTACCTCGAGGAAGTCGTCGGCTTCGTGTCGACGATGGGGCCGGTCCCCTTCGACATCGTCGCCTTCGACGGACCGGGTCAGGGAACAGCGCTGCTGAGGGGCGTGAAGCTGATGAACGCCTGGGAGCGACCGGTGGGCGCGGTGCTCGACCACCTGGGGATCGACTCCTGCGCCGCCCTGGGGATGTCATTTGGCGGGTACCTCGTCATGCGTGCTGCCGCCTTCGAACCGCGGATCGAACGAGTCGTGGCCATGGACGTCATGTATCGCCTGCTCGACGCGCTGACCGCGCCTCTGCCCTCACCCGTGGGAGCGGCAGTCGGGGCATCGCTGCGACACTGCCCCGACGCCCTCGTCGACGCTGTCGTGAGCCGGGCGGCCCACGGCAACCTGGATCTGTCGTGGAAGCTGCGCCAGGCGAGCGACCTCACTGGGCTGGACACCCCGCACGAGGTGCTGCGCATGCTGTCGCGCTTCTCCATGGAGGGCCTGTTCCCGCTCATCCGCCAGGACTGTCTGCTCCTGGCGGGCGAGGACGACCAGTACGTCCCCTTCCGTCGGCTGCAGGACGTGGAACGGGGGCTCGTCAATGCGGCCTCGGTCTCGACGTATCCGTTCACGCGCGCCGAGAATCCCGGTGCCGCCCAACACTGCCAGGCCGGAGACATGCCGCTCGCGTTCGGCGTCATCCGGGAGTGGCTGGAGCCGTGGGCGTGGGCGCCGCGCCAGTGATCCACCCGATGTGGAACACGGCGGCGGTGCTACGCAGTGCGGGCTCAGCCAATGTCGCCCGCGACCAGCCGGTGGCGTGGCGACCACCAGGTGCGCCAGGCATTGCATGCCCCGCGGCTGGCCAGGAAGAGGCCTCCGAAGCAGGCCCAGAGCCACACCATTGCCTGGGTCTGGCCCTCGACGTCCAGGGGGGAGGACGAGTGGACCCAGTGCAGCAGGACCCCCAGGCCCGGCAGGTACACCGCGAGCATCACCAGGCCCGCCACCGCCAGGAAGCGTCCCTGTCCGGCCCCGATGAGTACGCCGTCCAACAGGAACACCAGCCCTGCCAGCGGCATCGAGATCGCGGCGGTGACCAGGGCTGCGGTCGCCACCTGGTGCATGGCGGGATCGCTCCCGAAGAGCAGGGGGAGCCAGTGGGCGGCCGCTGCGATGACCGCTCCCAGGACGAGCCCTGCCCCCTGGCCCCACCAGGCCAGCCGACGCAGCAGGTCGCGCAGGCGTGTGAGGTCCCCGGCCCCCAGGGCGTAGCCGACCAGCGCCTGGGCGGCGATGGCCAGGGCGTCCAGGATGAAGCCGGTGAGGCTCCACACGGAGTTGACGACCTGGTGGGCGGCCAGCGCCTGGGTGCCCGCGGCCGTGGCGACCGTGAGGGTGGCCAGCAGCGCCACGCGCAGTGCGAGGGTGCGCACCAGGAGCGGCGCGCCGTCCAGCGCAGCGCCCCACACCCCGCCTGCCGAGGGGCGCAGCGGGACGCCGAGCCGGCGCGCGCCACGCACCACCACCCAGACCAGCGCCACAGCCATCAGGGTCTGTGCGACAGCTGTTCCGGCACCCGACCCTGCGACGCCGAGACCCGCTGCGTAGATCAGCACCGCATTGGCCACGACGTTGAAGGCTGCCCCACCTGTGGCCACGACCAGGGGGGTGCGGGTGTCCAGCAGTCCGCGCAGGGTGCCGGTGGCGGCGAGGACGATGAACATGCCGACCAGTCCGGGTGCGGAGGCGCGGAGGTAGGCGATGGCGTGGGGGGCGACCTCGGGGTCCGCTCCCAGTGCACTCACGAGGGCGGGACCGGAGACGATGAGTGCGACGGCTGCCACGATGCCGAGCCCTGCAGCCAGCCACATCGCCTCGATGCCCGAGCGCACCGCCTGGTCGGCGTGGCCTGCTCCCAGTGCACGCGCGGCCAGTGCGGTCGTGGAATAGGCGAGGAACACGAAGACGCCGACGACGGTCTGGAGGACCGTGGAGGCCAGGGCCAACCCGGCCAACTGGGGTGTGCCCAGGTGACCGACCATCGCGGAGTCGATGAGGACGAAGAGGGGCTCGGCGACCAGGGCACCGAGGGCGGGAACGGCGAGTCCGAGGATCTGGGCGGTCAGTGAGCCGCCTCGCACAGGTGCCGGTGCAGGATCGTCGCTGCGGCTGCGCGCGGACCCAGGTGCACCCGGGTCAAGGGACGATGTCCCCCTCGCCCCCGTGGGACGGGAGGAAGTGGGGGGTGGGAACCCCCGGCTCGGGACCCCCCGGGTGTGTGGGGGTGAATCCTCGTGTTCACCCTCGCGACCCTCAGGCGACACCTGAGGGTTGTCCGACGTGTCCCGCGTGTCGTCCACTGATCCACCCCAGACTCTCTGTCCACAGACTGTTGACAGTTCTGTGGACAACTGCCCACGCCGCTGCGGCGGATTCCTGCGGATCCATCCGGACCCGCCCCGTTCCCGAGCTGTGGACGTTCTCTTCCCTGTCCACAGGCATTGTGCACGACGCGCCGCTCCATCCACACTTTGTCCACATCCAGTCCACATCGAGGGTGCGGGGGGAGAGTCCGGGAGCGTCTACGCTCACGTGTGCGCGAGGAGGTCACGACTCCCCCTCCGACGTCGTGCGGAGGTGACCGGCGGTCGCCCTCGTCGGCGGGCGTGCCCCGGGTCCCACCGGGAGGCATGCGGTCCCCGCGCGACACGACCACGCAACCCAGGAGGACACGAGACGATGGCTCCGGACGCGGACTACGACCGCACCCCACCCCAGGACGTCGAGGCAGAGATGTCCGTCCTGGGGTCGATGATGCTGTCGAAGGAGGCCATCAACGACGTCACCGAGGAGATCCGCGGCGCGGACTACTACCGCCCCGCTCACGAGACCATCCACGACGTCATCGTCGACCTCTCGGGCCGCGGGGAACCCGCCGACGCGGTGACCGTGGCCGGTGAGCTGCAGCGTCAGGGTGAACTCCAGCGCGTGGGAGGCGCGGCCTACCTGCACTCCCTCATCGCCTCCGTCCCCACCGCGGCCAATGCCGGGTACTACGCACGCATCGTGCGCGAGCGCTCCCTGCTGCGTCGACTGGTGTCGGCGGGCACACGCATCGTCCAGCTGGGGTATGCCGATGCCGGGGGTGACGTCGACCAGATCGTCGACCAGGCGTCCCAGGAGATCTACGCGGTGGCTGAGCGGCGAGCCTCGGTGGACTACGTGCCCATGAGCGAGATCTCGGAGAGCATCCTCGATGAGCTGGAAGAGATCGAGCGCAACAAGGACAAGCTCCACGGGGTGCCCACCGGCTTCGCCGACCTGGACCGGCTCACCCAGGGCCTCCACCCCGGTCAGATGATCATCGTCGCCGCACGTCCCGCCATGGGGAAGTCGACGCTGGCCCTGGACTTCTGTCGCTCCGCGGCCATCCACAACTCCACGGCCGCCGTGATCTTCTCCCTGGAGATGTCGCGTTCCGAGATCGCCATGAGGTTGCTGTCGGCGGAGTCGGGGGTGTTCCTGTCCAAGATGCGTGCCGGGGACATGACCAGCCAGGACTGGCGCAAGGTCTCGGAGACGACCTCGCGTGTCTCGGAGGCGCCGCTGTTCATCGATGACTCCCCGAACATGGCAATGACCGAGATCCGCGCCAAGTGCCGCCGCCTCAAGCAGCAGCACGACCTGGGCCTGGTCGTGGTCGACTACCTGCAGCTCATGACCTCGGGGCGCCAGGTGGAATCCCGTCAGCAGGAGGTCTCGGAGTTCTCCCGTCAGCTCAAGCTGCTGGCCAAGGAGATCGAGGTGCCGGTGGTGGCCGTCGCCCAGCTGAACCGTGGGCCCGAGTCCCGCACCGACAAGAAGCCGATGATGGCCGACCTGCGCGAGTCCGGGTCGTTGGAGCAGGATGCCGACGTGATCATGCTGCTGCACCGCCCCGAGTACTACAACTCCGAGGAACGACCCGGCGAGGCCGACATCATCGTGGCCAAGCACCGCAATGGTGAGACCGCCACCATCAAGACCCTCTTCCAGGGACACATGGCCCGCTTCGCGAACTACACGAACCGCGACGAGCCGGGGGGCGTGGCCCAGGCGTCGTGACTGTCCCCGCTCGGCGAGGACGATGCGGGGCGTCGCTGCCGTCGTCGTGCCAGGCAGGCAGTGGAGCGATCAGCCCAGGTCGGCACGCCGCGCCGCCCTCGTCAGGCGCCGCGCCCGACGGACCTGGCCCACCCAGTCCACCCCGAGGACCACGAGCGCCACCCACACGATGGCAGTTCCCACCCAGCGCGCGGGCTCCATCGTCTCGTGGAAGACGAACAGTCCGATGAGCAACTGCATGATCGGGGCGACGTACTGGATGAGTCCGAGGATCCCCAGGGGCAGGCCCTGGGCGGCCTTGGCGAACATGATGAGGGGCACCATCGTGAGGAAACCCGCTCCGATGAGCAGGGCCAGGTGCCATCCCCAGGAGATGCCACCCTCGCGCGCGAGGTCGTGGAACGAGGTCTGGCCGTTGACGGCCAGGTAGATGAAGTAGCCGAGCAGCAGGGGAGTGACCGCAGCGGTCTCGACCGCCATGCCCTCCAGCGGGCCCACGCGGTGTGCGACGTCCTTCTTCACCAGGGCGTAGAGACCGAAGGAGAACGCCAGGGTGAGGGAGACCCAGGGCAGGCGCCCCAGGCCGATGACGAGGACGACCACGGCCACGACCCCCAGCCCCACGGCCACCTTCTGCGGGGTGGAGATCCTCTCGCGCAGGACCACCAGGCCGAGTGCGACCGTGACCAGGGGGTTGATGAAGTACCCGAGAGCGGCATCCACGGTGTGTCCGCTCTGCACAGCGAAGACGTAGACGGTCCAGTTGACCACGATGAGCGCGCCCGCCAGGGAGAGCCTCCACAGGACCTCACGGTCCCGCACGGCCCTCCACAGGTCGGGGAGGCGGTGGAGGATCGCCAACAGGATCAGGCAGAAGATCAGGCCCCACACGGCGCGGTGGACGATGACCTCCAGCGGACCTGCCGGTGTCAGGGCGTGGAAGTAGAGGGGGAAGAAGCCCCAGATCAGGTAGCAGCACAGGCCCAGTCCCAGTGAGGTGGGGTCGATGGCCTCCGGGTCTCGTCGGGGCCCAGGGGCCGACGGGGTTCCCGGCGCCAACTGTCGGTCGGGGGTGTCGAGCCGTCCCTGCTGGGGATCGACGGGGGCATGTTCCATCGCTGCAGGCTATCCCTGCTGGTCCGAATCCATCCACAGGGTGGTCGCCCATCGGACGCGCGGCCAGCATTGCGATGACGGAAGGGAGGATCTTCCATACTCCCGAGTCTCTGCGGAGGCGTCCTTCTCCCGGAGACACTGCCACGTGGTGGGGCTACGGATTCGCTGCGGGTCCGGAGC
>JAKECL010000506.1 GCA_030460725.1 Propionibacterium sp. | reverse complement strand
ATGACATGACCTCCCCACTTCCCCTCCCCACGGTCCCGCGTCCGGACCTGCTCGCCGACCGGTGGGGGCGCGTCGCCCGGGACCTGCGGGTGTCCCTGACGGACCGCTGCAACCTGCGCTGCACGTACTGCATGCCGGCCGAGGGGATGCAGTGGCTGGAGCGCGAGGAGGTCCTCGACGATGAGGAGGTCGTCCGTCTCGTCACCATCGCCGTCACCCGCCTGGGGATCCGGGAGGTCCGTTTCACGGGAGGAGAGCCACTGCTGCGGCGCAGCCTGGAGCAGATCGTCGCAGCCACGGCGAGCCTGCGCACGGATCTCGGGACCCGGCCGGACATCTCACTGACCACCAATGCGCTGGGCCTGGAACGTCGTGCGCGCGCCCTGCGGGAGGCGGGACTGGACAGGGTCAATGTGTCCCTGGACTCCGTGGACCCCCGCGGCTACGCCCAGCTGGCGCGCCGCGATCGCTTCCAGGACGTCGTGCGGGGGATCGACGCCGCCCTGGAGGCCGGACTCGGGCCGGTGAAGGTCAATGCGGTCGCCATGCGGGGCGCCAACGACTCCGGCCTGCCCGAACTCCTCGACTTCTGCCTCGCGCGCGCACTCGAGCTGCGCATCATCGAGGAGATGCCCCTGGGGCCGCGGGAGTCGTGGAACAGGGCATCCATCCTCGGTGAGGAGGGGATCCTTGAGATCCTGGGGCGGGGCCACCGTCTCTCCCCGCGACCTGCCACGGATCCCTCCGCGCCCGCCCGACTCTGGGACGTCGCGGCAGGCAACGGGCTCCCGGGTGGCACCGTCGGCATCATCGCCTCGGTGACGGACCCCTTCTGCGCGACCTGCGACCGCACGCGGATCACCGCTGACGGTCAGATGAGACCCTGCCTCTTCGGGGACCTCGAGGTCGACCTGCGTGCCCTGCTGCGCGGCGGCGCCAGCGATGACGACATCGTCACCGCATGGAGGGGCGGGATGGGTCTGAAACGTCGGGCCCATGGGCTCGACGAGGGCGGGATCGCCTCGCCGACCCGTCGGATGAGTGCGATCGGAGGATGAACATGGGTGGGAACACCGTCACGGTGAGGTTCTTCGCGGGTGCGGCCCGGGCGATGGGAACCCGGGAACTCGTCGTCGAACTCGCGGAGCCTGTCCCGCTGGGGGACCTGGTGGCGGACCTGGGCTCGGACCCGGAACGCGCGCGCATCCTGGGGCTGTGCACCTGGCTCGTCGACACGCGCCACGCCAGTGACGCCGACCCCGTCGCACCGGGAGCGACTGTGGACGCGCTCCCGCCGTTCGCTGGAGGGTGACGTGCGGGGCCGCCCAGGCCGCCCGGCAGCCCCGGCCGCCCGGAGGGCTCAGGCCGCGCCGGTCCATTCGTCGGTCCCGTCCGCGAAGACCTGCCTCTTCCAGACGGGCAGCCGGTCCTTGACGAGGTCGACCAGTTCCGACGCCGTCATGAAGGCCTCGGAGCGGTGCGCGGCGGAGACCGCCGCCACCATCGCGACCTCTCCGACCTCCAGCATGCCGACGCGGTGCTCGATGGCCACGCAGCACCCGGGGTGCGCGCCTGCCACCTCCTCGGCGACCTCGCGCAAGACCTCCGGCGCACTGGGATGTCCCTCGTACTGGATGGCGACGACGGGGCGACCCCGATCGTGGTTGCGCACCACTCCGAGGAAGGTCACGACCGCCCCGCACCCGTCATCCTCGACGGAGGCCGTGACCGCCTCGGCCTCGAGCGCGTGGTCCCGCACGGAGCTCCTGCGCACACCCCTGGCCATCCCCAACCCCTTCCCGCGGGGG
>JAKECL010000505.1 GCA_030460725.1 Propionibacterium sp. | reverse complement strand
GCTCACGGCACCTGGACGTCACCATCGGCACCGCTTCGGCCGCCTCGCGCGGCCCGGGTGGGGCCCCGCACCACCACGCATCGGCCACCGGGCCCGTGCAGGGACGAGCCGCAGGCGCGAGCTCGTGGGTCGACCCCTTCGAGGACGACCATCCCCATGACCACTGCGGCGTCTTCGGCGTGTGGGCCCCGGGCGAGGACGTCTCGCGCCTGACCTACTTCGGCCTGTACGCCCTGCAGCACCGCGGTCAGCAGTCCGCAGGCATCGCCTCCTCCGACGGGCACAACATCCTGGTCTACAAGGACCTCGGGCTGGTCAACCAGGTGTTCACCGAGCAGACGCTGCAGGGCCTGCGCGGACACATCGCCCTGGGCCACTGCCGCTACGCGACCACGGGCGCCGACACCTGGCGCAATGCCCAACCGACGCTGGGCCCCACGCCGACGGGCACCATCGCTCTGGGCCACAACGGCAACCTCACCAACACCGAGGAACTGCGTCGCCTGGCACGTTCGGTGGCACCGGAGGACGAGGACCTGGAGCACGGCGCCTCCACCGACACCTCCATCGTCACCGCATTGATGGGCCTGGCACAGCGTCTGCCGGGACCGCTGCCCTTCGTCGACCGGTCCCGCACGGTGACCGCCCCCCCGCCCGTGGACCCCGCCGGTGAGGCAACCGGGTCGCCCTCGTCGATGTCGTCTGGGACGGAGGTGGGGGAGGAGGAGATCTCGCCCACCACCGCCACCATGGTCGAGGAGCCGTCCGCCCTGGTGCCCGCTGCCCTGAAGGTGCTGCCCCGGCTGCGCGGTGCCTTCTCCCTGGTCTTCATGGACGAGCACACCCTCTACGCGGCGCGTGATCCCCACGGCTACAGGCCCCTGGTGCTCGGGCGCCTCTCGCGTGGGTGGGTGGTGGCCTCCGAGACCTCCGCCCTGGACCTGGTGGGCGCCACCTTCGTGCGTGAGGTGGAACCCGGGGAGCTCATCTCCATCGACGACTCCGGTGTGCGCTCCCACCGTTTCGCCGTGACGCGTGCGAACACCTGTGTCTTCGAGTACGTCTACCTGGCGCGTCCCGACACCGTCATCGGGGGGCGCCAGATCGTGGCGACGCGGCGGCGGATGGGGGCGATCCTCGCCCAGGAGAACCCCGTGGAGGCGGACCTGGTGATCCCCACCCCCGAGTCGGGGACGCCGGCGGCCATCGGCTATGCGCAGGAGTCCGGGATCCCCTTCGCCCAGGGGCTGGTGAAGAACTCCTACGTGGGGCGCACCTTCATCGAGCCCACGCAGTCACTGCGCCAGCTGGGCATCCGGCTCAAGCTCAATCCGCTGCGCGAGGTCATCGAGGGCAAGCGCCTCATCGTCATCGACGATTCCATCGTGCGCGGCAACACCCAGCGTGCCCTGGTGCGCATGCTGCGCGAGGCCGGGGCCGCGGAGGTCCACGTGCGCATCTCCTCGCCCCCGGTGAACTGGCCGTGCTTCTTCGGCATCGACTTCCCCACGCGTGCTGAGCTGATCGCCGCCTCCATGGACGTCGAAGGGGTGCGGGCCTCCATCGGCGCGGACTCGCTGGGCTACCTGTCACTGAGGGGCATGGTGGAGGCCACCGGCCAGGGCACCAGCCTGTGCACCGGCTGCTTCACGGGGTCCTACCCCGAGGCCATCGAGAAGGGCACCCCCATTCCCGGCACGCCCGGCGCCACCGTCTGACCGTGCCCCCCTCCCCGCGAAGTCCGTCCTCTTTCCCGCCGAAGTCCGTCCTCTTCTGCGACGAGGTCCGTCCGACCGCCACACCCGCACC
>JAKECL010000504.1 GCA_030460725.1 Propionibacterium sp. | reverse complement strand
CTCGCAGGCATCCACCCCACCACCAGCGTGCGGGTGGTCGGCTGACATGGCGGGGATCCTGGACCTGTTCGGCGTCCACACCATCACCCTGTTCGAGATGGTCCAGACGGCCTACGGCCCCAAGCCGGGCGCGCCCCGTGAGGTCCCCGGGTGCTGGGTCGTCGAGGAAACCAGGCTCGTCCGCGACCGGCAAGGCAGTGAGGTCGTGAGCACCGCGCAGGTCGCCGCCCCCCTGGACACCGTGATCGACATCGATCAGGAACCCATCGTGCGTCTCCCGTCCGGGCGGGAAGCGAAGGTCATCAGCGTCAGCCGCGGCGATGCCAACGGCCTGCCCCTCCCCGAGCACCTGCAGATCAACCTCGAATAGGAGGCGGTCTGGTGTCCGGTTTCCGGTTGACGTGGCGCGGCGATCAGGTTGAAGCGTCAGTGCAGGCCGCCGCCACACGGGGCCTCATCAAAGGCGCAGAGCACCTACGTGGAGTCGCCCAGCAGCTCGCCCCCATCGATGAGGGAACGCTCCGCAACAGTGCAGCCATTACCGTCCAGTCCGCGGCCCGCGTGGCCGTCAGCTTCAACACTCCCTACGCCGTGAAGCAGCACGAGGAAGTCGGCTACCGCCACCCCAAGGGCGGGCAAGCGAAGTACCTGGAGGAGCCCCTCCACAGTGAAGCGGACACGATCCGCAGCATTGCCGCCGCTGAACTGCGAAGGAGCATGAGGTGACCACCCTCCAGGACGTGACCGTCGCAGTCATGACCCGCCTCCACGACAGTGGGGTCGCGTGGTGGCCCGGCAGTCCGGACGGCGCGTACCCGAAGTCTCCACCACATACCCCGGTGTTCGCGAAGCGCCTCCCCGCCACACCCGTCACCGCCGTGGCCGTCAACGTGTATGGCCTGGACCTCCAACCCGACCCCCTGGATCCCACCGAGGTGTACAGGGTGCAGGTCCGCACCCGCGCCCCCTACGACGCGGATCCCCAGGCCGACCAAGCGCTCGCTGCACTCCACGGGGCGCACCACCAGGTGTGGGCCGGGGTCCGCGTCCAGAGGTGCCGCCACCTGTCCACCGCGCAGCTCGGCGCCGACCCGTCAACTGGAGCGGACGAACGCACCGACAACTACGAGATCGAGGTCCTCCCATGACCGACACCCCCACAGACCCCGACACCAAGCACACCACCCCGAACCTTGTCGAGGACCCAGACCCCACACCCACCACCCTGCCCGCCGTCCTGGCGGCCACCACAAAAGGAGCAACCCCCATGGCAGTTGAGTCCACCCCGGCCACCGAACTTGGTTTCAGCTACGAGTACGGCGTTGACGTTTACATCCCCACGGGCGCACTCGCCACTGAAGGCAAGTGGCAGCCCGTCCGATTCGCCAGCGCCATCAACCCCACCGTCGCCACCAAGGAGGTCGATGCAGCCACCTACGACGACCACGGCGCAGACCACCCCACCAAGACCGGTGAGACCCCGCAGTTGGACTTCTACGTCCAGATGCACCGCCTCGCCGACGGGAAGTTCCTCCCCGAGGTGGAGGCCCTCCTTGCGGCCACCCGCCCCGACGCGCTGGGCAACAAGGCATCCATCAAGGTCCGCTACTACGACAAGCCCGTGACCGGCACCCCCAACCCGGACGAAGCCTACGAACTGACCGCGACCGTCTCCTCCTTCGCTCGCGCGCAGACCGGCAACTCCGACATCGCGGGCTGGAACTTCACGCTCAAGGGCCAGGGCCCGCGCCGCAAGATCGCCAACCCCGCCACCTCCGCCGCAGTCTGACCCTGGTGGGGGTCCGCGCACT
>JAKECL010000503.1 GCA_030460725.1 Propionibacterium sp. | reverse complement strand
GTGGGGACACCGGTATCGCCGAGGGCCCGGGAGCCCCCGGCAGCCAGGAGGGCGGCGTCCCGGTGGGGCATCGCCGTGCGGGTCGCCCGGGTGGTGAGAACGGTGTCTGAGCACAGCAGCAGGGTCGGGGAGGATCCCGTGGAGCAGGTGTCCCGTTGGCGGGTGGCGCTGGTCTCCGTGGTCGTCCTGGCACTGTGGGTGGTCGCGATCCAGGGAATGGACGAGGTGTTCTCCCCCGGGGAGTGGTCAGCGCGGGCCTGCCTGGGTGCGGCGGCGATGGTGGCGGTGGCGACGCTGGTGCGCCTGGTGCGCACCGGGTCACGGCTGGGCGCGTGCATGGCGGGTCTGTTCGTGGGTGGAGCGGTCCTGTTCCACGGGATCTCCGCTGCGGGACGCAGTACCCGGTGGCTGGGCGAGGCGCGTGGGGTCCTTGCCTCCATCAGATTGGAACTCAACGAGGGCGTCGCGCCCATGGAGGTCTCCGGGTACCTCTCCGACCTCGTGGTCCTCATGTGCCTCCTGGGTGTCTGGGTCTCCGTGCTGCTCATGGTCGGGATGGATGCGCGGCTCATGGCCGGCGTCGTTCCCCTCCTGGTCCTCCTCGTGCCGGTGGCCGTGACCGGTCGGCGCACCCCCTCCGACCTCCTCCTGGCTGCGGCAGTGGGTCTGGTGGCGCTGTTGTGGGTGGATGCGCCTGACCCACGGGGATGGCGGGTCCCGGTGGCCGCAGCGACGGTGCTCGTGGTGGGGGTGGGTGCGGTCTCCGTGCTCCCCACCACTCCCGACCGGGTGTGGAACACCTCGGCCCTCGCGCTCTCCCCGGTGTCACCCAACGTCCCCGACGTCACCATCGCCCTGGGTGAGGACCTCGTGCGCCCGCCCTCCGCCGTGGCGTTCAGGTTCTCGACCGCACCCGGTGAACCGGTGAGGTTCCCCCTGGCGGTGCTCACGGAGTTCAGTGGGGGGACCTGGAAGCCCGCCGACACCCTGGATCCGGCATCCACCTCCGTGCAGGACCTGCGTCTGCCGCAGGGGGTCGACCTGCCCGCAGGCCTCGACGAGGAGGGGGTCCGCAGCTCCGCCAGGTTGGTGTCGGTGGAGGTCACCGCGCTGCTCAGCGCCTGGCTGCCGCTGCCCCAGGGGACGGTGCTCGTCACGGCGGCCGGGGAGGAGCAGGGACCCAGCAGTGGCGAGCAGGGGAACTGGGACCCACAGGACTGGCGGTGGGTGGAGGGCACCCAGACCGCTCGCTCGACGACAGCACTGACGCAACGCGGGGACGTCTACTCCACCTGGTCCTGGCCCCTCATCGACTCCACCGCCCTGCGTGACCTCGTGCTGGGCGAGGAGCCCGGGGCACTTCCCGACCCCGGCATGAGGACCTCCCGACCAGACCTTGAGGCCTACACGCGCCTCCCGGAGGGCGTGCCCGCCGTCATCGGGAACACGGCCCGTGAGGTGGTGGGAGACACGCAGGGGCGGTACGCCGCTGCCGTGGCACTGCGCGACTGGTTCCGCTCCGGTGCCTTCACCTACGACGAGACGGCCCCCTACACCCCTGGCGCGGATCCGCAGGACCCCTACGCCACCATGGTCGCGTTCCTGGACCAGCGCAGAGGGTACTGCGTGCACTACGCGACCACCTTCGCGGCCATGGCCCGCAGCCTGGGCATCCCCACACGGGTCGC
This sequence comes from Propionibacterium sp., assembly GCA_030460725.1. Taxonomy (GTDB): domain Bacteria; phylum Actinomycetota; class Actinomycetes; order Actinomycetales; family Actinomycetaceae; genus Pauljensenia. The sequence continues at coordinate 125 of JAKECL010000503.1, read as the reverse complement.
AGTGGGCTACGCCTCCCGGATGTCGACTGGCGTGACGAATGTGGACAGCCGTTCCCTGCACGCCTGGCCGGAGGTGTTCGTGGACGACATCGGATGGATCGCCTTCGAACCAACCCCGGGTGGGG
>JAKECL010000050.1 GCA_030460725.1 Propionibacterium sp. | reverse complement strand
CGAGGGCAGCCCCTGAGCCCCCGTCCCGTGAGTGCGACCCGTACCACTACGGTGGGTGCATGCGGATTCGTCGATGCGGGACGTCGGGACTGACGGTCTCGGAGCTGGGGCTGGGCACGCTCACCTGGGGACGCGACACCGATGCGCCCGAGGCCCAGGAGATGCTCCACGGCTTCGTGTCCTCGGGTGGGAACCTGGTGGAGATCGCCCCCACGCACGGCGACGGCCAGGCCGTCGACGTACTGGGATCGCTCCTGCCCGCACTGGGTCGTCACAGGCTGGTCCTGGCCTGGCGCGGTGCCGCGCGCCTGGGACACGACGGACGGTGGCACTCCTCCGCGGCGAGGGGGGACATGCTCTCCTGCCTCGACGACGCCCTGGCCCGGCTGGGGACGGACCACGTGGACCTCTGGTTGGCGACCCCGGATCCGGGGACGCCGCTGGAGGAGACGCTCGGCGCGATGGACGTCGCGTGGCGCACGGGCCGCGCACGCTATGTGGGCACCAGCCACCTGGGCACCTGGCGCACGGCACTGGCCCACGCCCGGGGCGGGGCGGGCGCCTGCCCTCCGGTGGTCGTCGAGGAGCCCTACTCGTTGCTGGAACGCGGGATCGAAGCGTCATTGCTGCCCGGCGTCGTGGGCTCCGGCATGGGTCTGCTGGCGCATTCCCCGCTGGCCGGTGGCGTGCTCACCGGGAAGTACCGTCGCACCACACCTCCCGACTCCCGAGCCGCCTCACCCCACCTGCGACACCTCGTGGACCCCTACCTGGGTCAGCGCCACGCCGGTGTGGTGGAGGCCGTGGTGCGGGCCGCAGAAGGCCTGGGACGCACCGCACTGGATGTCGCCCTGGCCTGGGTGCGCGATGCGCCCGGCGTCACGTCGGCCGTGGTGGGTCCGCGCACGGCCCGGCAACTGGACCAGGTGCTCGACGGTGGCGAGCCCCTGCCGCCCCAGATCCGTCAGGTCCTGGACGAGATCTCGCAGCACTGAGTGCCCGGGGCGTTGCCGGGCTCAGTCGGCCTCGATGTCGGTGAGCTCAGGATCGTCGCCCTCGTCGTCGTCCTCGTCACCGTCGCCCTCGTCGTCCTCATCATCGTCGTCGTCGTCGAAGTCCTCCTCCTCGACGATGTCGAACGGAAGCTCGACGCCCAGCGTGGTGAAGAGCTCGTCGTCATAGGTGAAGAAGGCGTCGCGCAGACGTTCCTCCGCGGCGTCGAGCGCGGGGGACTCCCCACCGCCGGCCTGTGCGGAGTCGAAGTGGTTCTCAAGAGCAGCGATGAGGCGGTTGAGGGCGTCGCGCGGATCAGTGGCCATACCCACACAGTACCCGGTGAGCTGGCGACACACACCATCGCGAGGTGGCGACGCCCCCGCCGCTCTCAGGGCAGGTTGAGCTGGGAACGGATCACCGAGACCATGAGGTCGGTGCCCTTGATCTCCGCAGTCTCCTCGGGGCCCAGCAGTCGTGTGCCCCCGTCCTCGTCCACCAACTGCGAGACGCCCAGGTTCGGCCCCAGGGGCAGGATCACCCACTCCTTCGTCGGCTGGTAGGTGACGTCCGGGGTGGCACCCTCCAGCTGGTGGGAGAGGTTCGCGATGACCACACGTGCCTGCTGACGCGCGGCGTCTGCGCGCTTGGACTCACGAACGTCGGTGATGTCACCGATCGCGTAGATGTCACGGTGGCCCTCCAGCAGCAGGTTCGGCTGGACGCGGATGGTGCCGTCGGGGTGCAGCAGGCCCGCATACTCGGTGCCGTCCAGGTAGCCCGTGTTCGCACGCGAACCGTGGCACTGGAACCACAGGTCGGCCTCGACCGCATCGCCGGCCTTCGTGTGCACGGTGAAGTGCCCGAGCTCCCCCACGTTGTAGGGCGGAAGATAGGCCAGTTCCGACCCCGTGAGCACCGTGACGCCCAACTCGTCGAGCTGGTGGGCCATCTCGGTGCGCAGTCCCTCGGTGTAGCCCGGGGTGGACAGGATCGAGTCGGCCTTCTCCACGATGGTGATGTCCAGGTCGGGGAACGCATTGGCAAGTTCCCCGGTGAGTTCGATCCCCACGGTTCCCCCGCCCACGATCAGCACCGAGTGGGCGGCGGCGAGGTTCTCGTGGAGCTGCTCCAGGCGCGACTTGGCGACCATTGCGCGGGATGAGGAGTACTTCGCGGGGAAGGGGTAGCTGGAGCCGGTGGCCAGGACGACATAGTCGGCGTGGATGGGATCCTGCCCGAAGATGTGGACGGTCGTCCCCTCGACGCGCGAGACCGTGCCCTGCACGACGCGCCCGCGGTGCAGCAGGTTGGAGTAGGGCATGAAGACCGTGTGCTCCCAGACCTCGTCCACCGCAGCGCGCAGAGCGGCTGCATGGTGGACGAACTGGTCCTTCTGCTCCACCAGGATGACGTCGGCCAGGGGGTCCAGCCCCTTGGCCACGGTCACTCCACCGTATCCTCCACCGACGACGACGATTCGGGCCACTGTCTTGTCTCCTGTCAGGTCGATTGCGGTCATCATCTCACGCGCCCCGGGGCAGTCCACGACGAACCAGCACCGAGGCCGGATCCGCGTCGTGTCCGACCACCGCGCGGAAGGACTCCAGTGGGTCGCGGGAGTCACCGCGGCTGAGCAGTTCACGGCGCAGGATCTCGCCCGCCTCACGGTTCAGTCCACCGTCGCCGTCATGCGCCGCGACCGTGCGGAACCACCCCTCCAGCTCCGCCACCAGCACCTCTGCCCACATATAGGAGTAGTAGCCGGCGTCATATCCCCCGGCGAAGGTGTGGGCGAAGTAGGTGGACCGGTAGCGCGGGGGCACCAGATCGGAGTGCACGCCGTACCCCTCCAATGCCTCCGTCTCGAAGTCCCTCACGCAGTCCTCCCCCTCGGGCACCTGCCGCGGGGTGAGGCGGTGCCACGCCTGGTCGATGAGGGCTGCCTCGACGTACTCCAGCGTGGCGAACCCCTGCCCGAAGGTCTTCGACCGCGAGATCGCCTCCACCCACTGTGCGGGCAGGGGCTCCCCGGTGTCCACGTGACGGGCGTAGTGGGCGAGGACCTCGGGATGGAAGGCCCACATCTCGTTGAGCTGACTGGGCAGCTCCACGAAGTCCCGGGGCACGTTGGTCCCGGCGTCACGACGGTAGCCGGTGGCGGAGAGCAGGGCGTGGAGCGCGTGCCCGAACTCGTGGAAGCAGGTCTCAACCTCGTCCCAGGTCAGATGGGCCGGGCCACCGTCCGCGGGTCGCTGGAAGTTCGCATTGTTGCCCACCACCGGCAGGACGGACTCTCCACGGGAGGGCGTCACGACCTCGTGCATCCAGGCCCCTCCCTTCTTCCCCGGACGGGCGAACCAGTCTCCCAGGAAGAGACCGAGCAGGGTCCCGTCCTGGTCGTGGACCTCCCACACCCGCGTGTCCTCACTCCATCCACGCAGGTCGGGACGCGCAACCATGGTGAGGCCGTAGAGCCGGTTCGCAGCCAGGAACACCCCGTCCTCGATGACACGGTCCAGCACCAGGTAGGGACGCAGTGCCTCCGCATCCACCCCCAGGGTGCGGTGACGCAGCCGGTCCTCGTAGTAGGGCCAGTCCGCAGCCTGCAGACCATCTCCCAGCGGGTCGGCCGAGGCCAGTTCGCGCAGCTGTGACGCGTCGGTGGCCACCTGCTCCAGGGCGGAGGACCCCACGGTGACCAACAGGTCCCGCGCGGTGTCGGGACCGGGAATGGTCTCGGCCTCCATCACGAGGCTCGCGTGGTCGGGGAAGCCCAGGAGCTGGGCGCGTTCGGCGCGCAGCGCCACGATCTCCAGCACGCGTGGCCGGGTGTCGGTCTGGGGATCCTCTCCGGTGCCGCGCGTCTGGGAGACCTCCAGGAGGCCGCGACGCACGCTCGGGTGCCGCAACACTGCCTGGTCGAGTTGGGTGGAGAAGTTGCGACAGGGGATGAACCATCTGGTGCCCCGCTGCGCCCCGAAGGCCTCGTAGTGGGCGCGGGTGTCCGCGTCGAGGCCCTCCAGGCCGTCCGCCTCCTCCCCCGGCAATCCGGTGCGCTCCAGCTGGCGGGAGATCCGGATCTCGACATCCGCCTCTGCTGCGGCCAGGCGCTGGTCGAGCTCCCGCAGTCGCTCCTGGTCCGCGGCCTCCAGTGCCACGCCCAGGCGTTCGAACTGACGCACCTGGCGCGCGACCACCCATGCCGTCTCCTCGTCCAGGTCCTGCCGGGCCAGCGCGCGGAAGCGTTCGTACAGACGCACGTCAAGGGTGAAGGCACTCGCGTGGGCGGCGAGCAACGGGGAGAAGGTCTCCTGGAGTGCGTCGTAGTCCTGGCCACCCACGCTGGAGGCCATGGTCCACATCACGGTGGCGGCGCGCTCCAGCAGGGAACCACTGCGGTCCAGGGCGACCACGGTGTTCTCCACGGTGGGGTCCGCAGGATCCGTTGCCACGGCCTCCCATTCGCGTCGCTGCTGCGCCATGCCCTCGCGCATCGCCTCCTCAATGTGAGCGGGGGTGATGGCTGCGTAGTCGGGCAGCCCCAGCGGCAGGGTGGACGGGTGGGCGAGCGGATTGGTGGGATCGATCACAGGAACCTCCGATGGTCGTGACAAGACGGGGTGGACGAGGGCGACGCCGCCTCCGCGCTCACATTCCCTGCACCGGGGGGATGCCTGGGAGGACGCGTCTGGAGGTGTGGCGAGGACTGCGGGGCCCGGGTCCCGCGGAGGGTGCGCACAGTCGGGGGCCCCCCCCGCCGGGGCCCGGAGTGGGGTCACCGCGGGGCCCGGTCAGGGGGCGCGGGCTCCCCCCCCCAGGGCCCCGCGGAAGGGATGGGCCAGGCTGTCGGGATGGGCCTGGCTGTCGGGATCGGCCAGGCCGAGGGCGCGGCGCACGTCGGGGCGGAAGAAGTCGGGTCCCTTGAGCACCTTGCCGTCCTCGCGCAGTTTGACCGTGCCATCGGGCATCAGCTTGGAGAGGTTGGAGGCCTGGACCTCTGCGAGCACCGCATCCAGGTCGATGCCCGACTCCAGGGCCATCCCGTAGATCACGTAGGTGAGATCAGCCAGGGCATCCGCCGTCTCGACGATGTCCCTCACGCCCTCGTCACTGTCGACCGCCTCCACGACCCCCGACTCCACCCGGGAGCGGGCTGCGGGGCCGTAGACGGCGCCGAAGAGCTCGGAGAACTCCTCGGCGATCAGGCTCATACGCATGCCGAGACGCTCGTAGTCGAGTGTGGGGGCAGCCCCTTCCGCCAGGCGGTCAGGCATGGAGTAGGTGCGGTGGAACTGGGCGACCAGTGCCTGCGGGCGCGAGGGATCCAGCGCGCGCCCGACGTCCGAGCCGTGCGCTCCCGGACCGTCCCAGGGGGCGACGGGGTGGCCTGTGTCGCCGCGGACGATCGCGGCGCTCCAGTGGTCGCTGACACGGCCCCGGGGGTCGGTGAGTGCGCGCAGCACGCCCTCGCGCCGGAAGCCGTTGTGCCACACGGCCTTCCAGGATCCCCAGTTCCCGACGACGGCCTTCCACTGGAGTCGCGTGGCGCCGAGCTGCTCGAATGCAGCTGTCGTGGCCAGGCGGACGGCTTCTGTCATGAAGCCGTGTCCGCGGTGCTCTGCAGCCATCCAGTAGCCGATCTCCCAGGAGCCCGGGCCCTGCGGGAACAGGGTGAGGGACCCGAGGAACGCGTCGGTGTCGGCACTCCTGATTGCCCAGTGCGGGGAACCGGCCTCCCACTGTCCCGGCGCCGCCGCAATCCACTGGTGCGCATCGGCCAGGGTGTACGGATCCGGCACGGTCGTCCACCGCGGGATCTCGGGGTCCTGGACGGCTCGGAAGACGTCCTCGGCGTCCGTGGGCGCCAGCGGAACCAGCCGGATGCGGTCACCGGGAACGATGAAGGGGGCGGTCATGCGCGGTCCTCCTGGGTGGGTGCGCCGTGGATCTGCTGCCAGGCACTGGCCAGGGCATTGGACAGTGCCGTGACGGGTTGCGCGCCCTGGACGACGAAGCGACGGTCGATGAGGAGCGTCGGCACCGACTCGACACCCATCTGCACCGCGATCTGGTAGTCGGAGAAGACTTCCGAGGCCCGCTGCTCATCGGCCAGCGCGCTCACCACGTCCTGTTCCGACATGCCGACCTCGCTGGCGCAGGCGATGAGGACGTCGGGATCGGAGATGTCCTGACCTGCTTCGAAGTGTGCACGGTCCACGGCCTCCAGCAGACGCAGCTGGGTGGTGTCGGGGCCGGTCTGGGTGTCGCGGGCCAGGTCCACTTCGCGGGCCGCAGCGATGACGCGGTGGGCATTGGAGGTGGGTGCCACCACCAGGTGCTCGAAATCGAAGCTGAAGCCCTCACTGAGCCCCAGACCGGAGAGTCGTTCGTGCCCGGCCTCGACCTCCTCGGGACTCAGGCCCTTGTGCTCCATGAGGTACTCCGCCTCGGACATGTCCGGTCTCTCGGAGAGCTCGGGGTCCAGGAAGTACGCGTGGGCCACGACCTCCACCTCGTCCGCGTGCTCGAAGCTCCCCAGAGCGGCCCTCAGGTGACGGATCCCCAGGTAGCACCACGGGCAGGCAACGTCGGTCCAGACGTCGATGTGCATCTCACTCCCATTCCTCGGATGCCACCACCCTAGTGGTGGAGACAGGTGCGGCCCACGCGACGACACCGCGCGAGGGCACCCGTCCTCGACTGCGCGGCCTCCGCCCGGGCGAGGGCGCTGCTCTCCCCCGGGTGGGGGCCGTGCGATTTGGTGATGCCCGGGTGGGTCGTGTTAATGTTTTCCCGCTCACGACGAGTCGTGATCCACCTGCGCGGGTGGCGGAATAGGCAGACGCGCTAGCTTGAGGTGCTAGTCCTCCTTATACGAGGGTGGGGGTTCAAGTCCCCCTCCGCGCACAGAGAAGTTGCAGGTCAAGGGCGGTTTTCCGCCCGGTCGTTGCGTCCCACGGGGCGCGCGGTGCCGGGCCGGGGAACCGCCTTTTGCCGTCTCCGACAATGTGTTCCCGGCCTTGCCCTCGTCGCGCATGGTGGGCCCGCCGGATGTGTGCCCACGGGGTGACGGCGCGGCGGGTGCGGGCAGAGGCGTGTGACGGCTCGTGGGGTGCGGGCGGTGGCGGGGAGGGCGGAAGGAGCCTGCCTTCAGGAGGTGCGGCTGCGCAACCTGGAGTCCAGCGCACCGAAGACACGGACGATCTGGTCGATGTCCTCATCCGTCATGGCATCCAGCAGGTACTCCCGCACGGTCTCCTGGTGGCGTTCCGTGGCAGCGAGGACCGTCTGGACACCGGAGTCCGTCAGTGACGCCTCATAGCCGCGGCCATCCGTCGTGGAGGGACGTTTGGACACCCAGCCGTCCTGGACCAGGTTGGTGACCAGGTAGGTGAGACGGGAGGGTGAGTAGACGACCTTGCCTGCCAGCTCACCCATGCGCAGGACACGCCCGGGCGCCTCCCACAGTGCCAGCAGCACGTTGTAGTCCGGCATCGAGAGGCCGAACTCCTTCTTGAGACGGGACTCGAGCACCCCCTGGAGCCGTCCGGAGGCTTCGAAGAAGACCCTCCACGCCGCGGACCTGCTGTTGCCGGTCTCGTTGATGGGATTCATCCCAGGTCCGTCGGCCACCGGTCGTCCCTTCTGCGCGATGCCGGAGGAGTCTCCGGGTGTGCAGAGACACACTGCACACCTGCGTGAGCATATGCGGGACGACACCCTTCGTCCCACGTCTGAGCTGTGAAAACCGCGACAGGTGCTCCGAATCCTGAATGTCCTAGAGTCGGGGGATGGCCTCCTCCACCACGACCGCCCCCACGAAATGGACCTGCATCCTCCTCGACGTCGACGGCACCCTCGTCGACTCGGCCTCGGTTGTCGTGCAGGCGTTCCGCCGGACACTCTCGGAGATGGGACGCCCGGTGCCCACCGACGAGGCCCTGCGACGCTTTGTGGGACCGCCCCTGTGGACCTCCTTCACGGAACTGGGTCTCGACACCGGCGAATGCGAGCAAGCAGTGTTGCGCTACCGCCAGATCTACTCCGACCTCTTCCTGGACCCACACCTCTTCCCCGGCATCACCGAGCTGCTCCACGACCTCCACGCCTCCCACACCTCCCTGGCCACCGCGACCTCCAAGCAGGAGCCCATGGCCCAGGCCCAGCTCACCCACCTGGGACTGGCACCCCTCTTCACGGTGATCGCAGGAGCCACTCCGGATCCCTCCTCCACGAAGGCCACCGTCATCGCCTCGGCCCTGGAACGCCTGGAGGCCCGAGGAACAGATGTCTCCCGTCCGGTCCTGCTGGGTGACCGGACCTGGGACATCGAGGGTGCACGCAGCGTCGGCATCCCCGTGATCGGGGCCGGGTGGGGATATGCGGAACCCGGTGAGCTCGAGGCCGCCGATGCGGTGGCACCCGACGTCGCCTCGGCCCGTGACCTGCTGTTGACCCCGGCCGCCTAGGCTGGACCGGGAGCAGAGGAGAAGACATGTCCGATGACACACCCCAGCGTCCGCTCTCACTGTCGCGCCTGGGACGCGGCATGGGCCGCCTCCTGCGCAGCGGGGACGTCTCGTCCCCGCGCAGACACGAGCCTGCCCCTGCCTCTGCCTCCCTGGCGGCACCCGGAGGAACCCGCGGTCACGCCTCCCGCACCACTCCGCGCCTGGCGGC
>JAKECL010000502.1 GCA_030460725.1 Propionibacterium sp. | reverse complement strand
CCCGGCCCCCAGGGCAGCCAGACAGGCTCCCAGGGTGGCGACCTCCAGGTCGGGGGGCACCAGCCTCAGCCGCGAGGCGAGGTCCATGTGGCTGAGGAAGTCGGAGTGATGGGCACGGTTGCGCAGGGTCCCGCGAAGCGCCTGGAGGAACGGTTCCCCCGCCTCGGCGACACCGCCGGCCACCAGGATCGTCGCGACATCGACGCCCAGACCCACCACGGTCACCGCGTGGGCCACCGCTCCCAACCACTCCTGTGCCACGTCGAGCGCACGGGTGTCGCCCTCGTCGACGCGGTGCAGGAGGTCGGCCACCAGCGGGCCCTGCCCGGTGGGAGGCCACATCCGGGCCAGGGCGCTCCCGGAGGCGTAGAGCTCGAGGCAGCCGCGCTGACCGCAGGGACAGGGCAGGCCGTCGAGGCGGTAGGGCAGGTGCCCGATCTCCCCGGCGCTGCCGCGCGCACCGGTGCGGGGGACGCCCTCGAGGACCATACCGGCGGCCAGGCCCGTGCCCAGGGAGACCAGGGCGACGTCGCGTCCGGCACCCAGGGCGTGGGCGGCTCCGATGGTGGCGGCCGAGACGTCGTTCTCCACGTGCACACCGATGCCGAGTCGCTCCTCGAGCAAGGGTCCCAGGGCCAGGGGCTCGGGACCGATGCCGACATTGACACCGTGGGAGACCTCACCGCGGGAGGGGACGACGACACCGGGAATCCCGATGCCGACGGCGCGCAGGTGAGCCGTGGACGGTTGGGTGCGCCGGACCTGCTCCAGCACCTCCTCCGCGGTGTCCAGGATCCCCTGGGCCCCTCGCTGCGTGGGCCGTCGTGCCGAGGCCACGGCAGCCGTGGCATTGAAGGCAGTCGCCCGGGTCTTCGTGCCCCCGATGTCGATGCCGACCCCGTAGTCCCCCTCTGCCAACCCCGGCAGGGGTGCGGGGCCACATGTGCGTGCCAGGGCCGGGACGGGTCCGCTCCCGCTCATCCCTTCACCGCCCCGGACACCAGGCCGGAGGTCATCCGGTTCTGGACGATGAGGAAGAAGATGATGACGGGCACGGCGATCAGCGAGGAGGCGGCCATCACCTGGGCCCAGTCGACCCCGCGGTTCACCGAGGCGTTGAGGAATCCGCGCAGCCACAGCGGCAGGGTCTGGGCCCCCGCCTCGGGCAGTGCGACCAACGCGATCGTGAACTCGTTCCAGGCCTGCAGGAAGGCATAGACCCCCGAGGCGACCAGTCCGGGAGCCAGGAGGGGGAACGTGATGCGGATGAAGGCCTGGGTGCGTGAGAGCCCGTCAACCATGGCGGCCTCCTCCAGCTCCGCGGGCACCCCGGCCACGAAGCCGCGCAGCATCCACACCGTGAAGGGGATCACGGCGGCGGAGTAGAGGACGGTGACACCCAGGACCGAGTTCAGACCCAGGGCGGGCGCGGATGCCCCCACGGTGGAGAGCATCTTGTACTGGGCGATGAAGAGACCCTCCGCGGGCAGCATCTGGATGAAGAGCACCGCAAGGACGAAGGCCTTGCGGCCCCGGAACCGGAAGCGGGAGATGGCCAGTGCCGCGAGGAAGGCGAAGGCCAGCACCACGGCGACCGTGAGGAGGGTGATGGACAGGCTCATGCGCAGGGCGGTGGCGAAACCCGGGTCCCGCACCACCTTCGAGAAGTTCGCCAGGGTCGCGTGGGTGGGCAGGAACGAGGGCGGGACCTGGCGCAGTCGGGCATTGGGGGTCAGGGCCGAGAGGAGCATCCAGTACACGGGGAAGACCCAGGCCAGGGCGACCACCACACCGAGGAGGTTGAGGAGTATGCGCGCG
>JAKECL010000501.1 GCA_030460725.1 Propionibacterium sp. | reverse complement strand
CGCGCCCATTGTGGCCCCCCGCCGCCCCGGCGGCGCGATAGACCCACGCTCCCGTTGCGCTCACAGCTCACTCCCACCCTCCTCCCAGCGCCGGTGCACGCACGGCCACTAGGCTCGGACCATGAGTGAGCCAGAGGATGCGGACCGCGGTCAGGACGCCTTCGGGGACTTCCTGCGCAAGATGCTCGGGGACCAGGCGGGCGAGGAGGCCTCGCGCGCCATGCGCGAGCAGGGATTCGATGCCTCCGCCGTCAACCGGATGTTCACCGATCCCTCGCAGATGGATGCCATGCTCGGCCAGTTCCAGTACCTCTTGGGACGCAGCGACGGCCCGGTCAACTGGCAGATGGCCGAGGACATGGCCAAGCAGCAGGCCTTCCAGTCGGGGGACGATCCCCTGTCGGCCGCCGAGGCCGAACGCGCCCGCCAGGCCATGACGGTGGCAGACCTGTGGCTGGACGCCGTGACCGCGTTCTCCCCGGGTCCCCTGGTGCGCCGAGCGTGGACACGGGTCGACTGGGTCGGCCAGACCCTGCCCATGTGGAAGCGGATCACCGAGCCGGTGGCCCAGAACGTCTCACGCGCACTCACCGATGCGCTGAGCTCCCAGCTCGGTGGAGCGACCGACGGGAGCCCCTTGGGACTCCCCGACGGTCTTCCCCCGGAGATGGCGGCCATGGTGGGTCGCACCCAGCAGATGATGCCCCGACTGGCGTCAATGGTCTTCGCGATGCAGATCGGTCAGGCGCTGGCAGCCCTGTCCCAGGAGGCGATGGGCTCCACCGATGTCGGTCTGCCGCTCGTGGCCGAGGGCGGCACGACCGCGTTGGTGGTGCGCAATGTCGCAGCCTTCGGGGAGGGACTGGACATCCCCTTCGACGAACTCCAGCAGTTCATGGCCGTGCGCGAATGCGCCCACGCCCGCCTCTTCGCCTCCGTCCCCTGGCTGGTCGGCGACCTCCTGCGGGCCGTCGAGTCCTACTCGGCTGAGATCGCCATTGACACCGACGCCATCGCCGAGGCCGCGCGCGGCATGGACCCCTCCGATCCGGCTTCCGTCAATGAGGCCATGTCCCACGGGGTCTTCGCGCCCGAGCCCACCCAACGCCAGCGCACGGCACTGGGCCGCCTGGAGACCCTCCTGGCCCTGGTCGAGGGGTGGGTGGAGGTCGTCACCGCCCGCGCGGTGGCCCCCTACCTGCCCCACGCCGAGCAGCTGCGCGAGATGATGCGCCGCCGCCGTGCCTCCGGCGGTCCCGCCGAGCAGGTGCTGGGACAGCTCATCGGTCTGCGGATGCGCCCCCGGCGCGCCCGGGGGGCGGCCCGCGTCTTCGACCTCGTCGAGCAGGCACAGGGGCGCGATGCCCGCGAAGCCCTGTGGGCACACCCCGACATGGTCCCAACCACCGCCGAGCTCGACGACCCTGCCTCCTTCCTGCCCGGACGCGCCGCCGCAGCGGACCAGGATGCCGAGATCGACGCCGCGCTCACCGAACTCCTCGAGGGCACGCTCGGGTGGGCCGAGGGCCTCACCCCCGAGATCGACCCCGAGTCGGAGAGTCTGCGCCGTGCGGGCTTCGCCGTCCCGGAGGTGCCGGGTGGGACCAGCCCCGACGAGGGCGACGCGACCTCCACCGGGACCGCCACTGCGGAGTCGGACGGTGAACCCCCTACGGCTGGCCAGGACACCTCCGGGAACGCGGGGGACGACGCCTCGGAACCGGGCGTCCAGGAACCGGGAGGTGCGGACCCCGCGCCCGGAACTCTCGAGGACACCGGCGAGGAGCCCACCGACCCCGCAGACTCCTCCGACCCCGCC
>JAKECL010000500.1 GCA_030460725.1 Propionibacterium sp. | reverse complement strand
CAGACCTCGGTGACCCAGTGGGCAGGATCCGGATCCTGGGCAGGCGACACCCGGTAGATGTTGAACATGGCGCCCGTGTCCAGGTGGTGGGTGGCAATGTGGTCGCCGATCGCCTCGGTCACCGCCGCCATCTGCGAGTAGTCACCCCGCAGCGTTGCCGTGACCACGCGACGCTCGGGAAGCTCCTGGAATGTCAGCCCCTCGACGGGGTCGCCGGGCCCCTGGACCTGGACCCAGACCTCGACGTCGACATCGCGGTCCCGGTAACCGGGGTCGTGGAAGGTGGCTCCCGAGATCCCCTCCGGTGCGAACTCGGCGCCGGATCTGGCGAGAAGCGGCATGAGCTCCTGCCACAGGACGCCCTCGTCGCCGTAGGTGGGAATGGTGTGCCGCAACGACGCGAGCGTCATGGCCGGCAGGGTGGTGGTGTGCACATCGATGTCCATGGGGACCTCCGTGAGTCGTGAATGGAACAGGTCCAGGGCGCCCAGGCGATGGTCGAGTGCCGCCTGCTCGGATTCGAGCCTGTGGCGATGTTCGTCCAGGATCGCCCACACCCCGGATGGATCGTCGAGGAGGTCGAGCACGCGCACGATCTGCGCAACCGGCAGTCCCGCGTCGCGCAGTTGCGTGATGGTTGCCGCCTCACGCAGCTGGGAGGGGTGGTAGTAGCGGTACCCGGTGAAGGTGTCCACCCACACCGGCTCCAGCACCCCCTCCTGCTGGTAGTGGCGCAGCATCCGCACGCTGATCCGCGAGAGCACCGAGAACACCCCGATGCGCAGCAGCTCGTCCTTGTCGTCGTCCACGCGAAGAGCACACACCCTCACACCATGTCAGGGTCAACGCCTGCGACATCGCGCGCCACGCCAGGTGATGGCGGGAGGGAGCGAGGGATCCCTGCCCTCCAGGAACCCCGTCATCCCGCCAGACCGCCAGCCCTGCCCGACCGTCACCGCGCCAGAGAATTGCACCTACTGTACATATGCGCTATAAACACTCTGTGCACATCATCCTGTCCCGGACCTCCGGGACCCCCATGTACGAGCAGATCGTGGACCAGATCCGCTCGGCCATCTACGCGGGCGACCTCGCGCCGCACGACCCACTGCCGTCGCTGCGGCAGTTGGCCCGGGACCTGGAAGTCAGCCTCATCACGACCACCCGCGCCTACAACGACCTCGCCGCCCAGGGACTCATCACCAACCAGCAGGGCCGAGGTTCCTTCGTCCTGCCCCAGGACCCCGCCGCCACCAGGTCGCGCCTGATCCAGGAGGTCGACGAGGGCGCGGCCGCCCTCGTCTGCCAGGCGCGGCTCGCCGGGCTCGACGCGGCCGACCTGCACGAAAGGATCGACTCCGCATGGAACACCCACTGACCTCCCCCGCCACCACCGCAGGCGCCACTGACGCCCTCGCGCTCGACATACGAGGTCTCACCCGCCACCAGGGGACCTTCACCCTGGGTCCCCTCGACCTCACCGTCCCCACGGGCAGCGTCGTCGGTCTGGTCGGCCCCAATGGTGCCGGCAATACCACATGTTGAGTTTGACACCACTACGTCCTGCCTACCGGTAGGGCGGAGCAGGATGATGGCAGTACGTGCATCAACCCCAAGGGCTCCTACTTGAGGTCATGCTCACTCGTCGGCATCGAGGAGTCCGCTACCTGCCGCCGCTTCTACCAGTGGTTGTGCAACCGAATCGCCGACCGCGCCTCGTATCGCCTTGACCAGCTGATGCACGCGGTGCCTCACCATGTAGTCAGTGCCGGTCGTGTTCCGAACGCGCTCGGCGAAGAAGGCAACGAGCTCAGGGCCA
>JAKECL010000499.1 GCA_030460725.1 Propionibacterium sp. | reverse complement strand
GCCCCCGCCATGTTCCCCGCCAGCTGGCTGGTCGCCCGCGAAATCGCCGATCCGAGTTGCTCCTGCAGGGCGGACTGCAGGTTCGTCGACAGCTGTGCACTGCGCTCCCCCAGTTGCTGGCGCAGCTGCCCTCCGATCTGGGAGGACAACTGCCCGGAGAGCTGCGTCATGTAGGCCTGGGTGGCCTGCTGCATGTAGTCCTGCATGGCGGCGGCAATCTGGTCCTGCAGCTCGGCGCTGTGGGCGGTGACCTGCTCCTGGACTGCCTGTCCCAGGCGGGTGAGCAGCTGCTCCTCCAGCTCCTGGCCGGCCCCCTCCGCCGCCGAGGTCAGCTCCTCGATCGTCGCCCGGTTCTCCTCCTGGATCGCCTGCCCGGCGGGGGAGTCCAGGAACGTCTGGAACGCGGCAGCCGGGTCCGTGGTGCAGTCGACCTCGGGCGCCGCTCCCGCCTCCCCCGCGCTGCAGTACGTTGCGAACCCATTGACGAGGGCGGCCGCGAGTTCTCGTGTCTGCTCATTGTCGACCTGCCCGGCGAGGTCACCCACCACAGCGTCGTAGTCGATGGAGCCGAGGATCTCCCCGAGGTCGATGCCGGAGAGCAGGTCCTGGATGTCGATGCCGGCAGCCACCTTCCCCAGGTCGAGTGTCGGCAGCTGCGAGGCGTCGATGCTGATGTGGGAGAGATCCAGCCCCGAGAGGTCCATGCCGGCCAGGTCCCCCGCCCCCACCAGTCCCGTCAGGTCCAGTCCGGACAGGTCGAGGGCGGAGGCATCGAATGCGAGTTTGGACCCGTCGAAGGTGAAGGCCTGGGCCAGCGCCTCCTGGTCCACGGTGATGAGGGACCCCAGATCCAGGCCTTCCTGGCCCTCGGCCATACCGGTTCCGGAGTTCTCCTCCACGAAGGTGCGCCCCGTGAAGACGTCGACTTCGGGGTGGGCCAGCTGGTCGAGCACGATCGGCGACTGGGAGGCGCGTTCGCTGATGTGCTGTGTCAGTGCGGGGGTGTAGTAGATGCCGGGTTGGAGGGCTTCGGCCTGGACATGTGGCTTCGCCTGGACGATCCCGGAGATGCGCAGGGGTTCGGCTGCCTCGACCAGGTCCACGAGGTGGTCCTGGTTCCCGCGCCTGTCCACCCACACGTCGTAGGTGTCGTCGTGGACGTAGTAGCCGGTGGCGTCCACGACCTTGAAGGTCGTGTCCAGGATCTGCTGGGTGGTGAAGGAGTCGGAGGCGACGGGTGTGGAGACCTCCTGACCTTGCGCGACCTCGGCCACCATCCGGTCCAGTTCTGCGGGGTCGCGCAATCCCATCGAGTAGAGCGCGAAGTCCGAGATCCCCCCGTCGGGCATGAGCACGACGACGGCCTCGTCAAAGCTGTCGGGCCAGTGCCCGGCGACGACGTCGTACTGGCCCTCCACCAGGGAGCGGTCCGCCATCAGCTGGTGGAACACGCTGGTGCTCATGAAGGAGGAGAGGAGCGAGCTCGACGAGCCGGACGCTCCCAGCCCCAGGGGCGCGAAGGTCTCGTCGGGGTTCACCTGGCGCGCGCCGGAGGAGGTGTCGGACTGGAAGATCTGCGGGGTGACGTCGTAGGTGTACTCCACGGAGTTCGCCAAGGCGTCGATGCCACCGCCGCCACTGTCGAGGAATTTCTTGAGGGAGGCGAGGTCGTTGGTGCCGACACTGGAGAACATTGCCCCGATGGTGGAGACCTCGGGGATGGTGTCGGTGCCCGACCCCGACCCGGACTGGGTGCCGGGGGAGGAGCCGGCGCCGCCCTCGTCGCCGCCCTCTCCGCCACCTGAGCCGCCCTCTCCGCCACCTGAG
>JAKECL010000498.1 GCA_030460725.1 Propionibacterium sp. | reverse complement strand
GGGCCCCCCCCCCCCAAAGCGGGTTGGGGGGCGGCGCGGCCGGGGCCGCCCCCCGCGCTCTCGGTGGGGGGGGCGGCGGGGCATCTGCCGCGGCGCATCTGCCGCGGGGCATCTGCCGCGGGGCACGGGGCACGTGCGCGCCCGGGTCCCGCGGAGCACACGGTCACAGGAATGCGGCTCGTGTCGGGAAGGGATGCGGCCCGGGCCAGCTCCCACCGCGGCTGCTCCCAGCGGGCCCGCTCCCACCGGGCCCGCCCCTGGCGCGGGTCTTTGCGCATCGGGAGCGGCCGGGTGCACACTTCGCGCAGCAGGTCCGGGTCCGCGCAGGAGGGCCACTCAGGAGAGGAACACGGAGATGGACACGCAGGACGCACCAGAATCGCGGGGAGGTCCCATTCCCACCCCGCACAGCGGCAGCACAGCAGCCGTCGGCCGCGTGGTGGGGATCGTCGGTCTCGTGGCCTTCGTGCTCCTGGGCCTGGTGGTGGTCATCGGCATGTTCCTGCCCGACGCGCAGGCGCGCGCGGCGGCGGTGGGGTGCTTCCCGTGGTCACTCGGCGCGCTCGCGGTGGGATTCGTGGGGATGGGTGTCGCAGCGTCTGCCCGACCTCGTGGGCAGGAGGACGAGGACGACGAGGACCCGGTCGTGCCTCAGGGGCGCAGCTGAGCACAGGGAGCGGGGCGCGGGGAAGGAGTCCCGACGCGCCGTGCTGGCCCGGAGACTAGGATCGGGCGGGTGAGTGATGAACCCCTGATCCTCGGCATCGAGTCCACCTGTGACGAGACCGGCGTCGCCCTGGTGCGAGGCACGCACCTGCTGGTCGACCGCACGGCCACCTCCATGGACCAGTACGCCCGCTACGGTGGCATCATCCCTGAGATCGCCTCGCGTGCGCATCTGGAGTCCTTCCTGCCCACACTCGACTCCGCCTTGGCCGAGGTCGGGGTGGGACTGGACCAGGTCGACGCGGTGGCGGTGTCTGCGGGGCCGGGGCTCGTGGGCTCACTGACGGTGGGGATCTGCGCGGCGAAGGCGCTGGCCACGGGCTTGGATCTGCCGCTGTACGGCGTGAACCACGTGATCGGCCACCTCGCGGTGGACAAGGTCGCGGAAGGGCCCCTGCCCCAGCGCTTCATCGGGCTGGTCGTCTCCGGCGGGCACTCGAACATCCTGCTGGTCGAGGACATTGCCACCGACGTGCGCGAACTGGGCGGCACGCTTGACGACGCCGCGGGGGAGGCCTTCGACAAGGTCGGTCGGCTCCTCGACCTGCCCTATCCGGGTGGCCCCCACGTGGACCGGCTCTCCCAGGCCGGTGACGCCCAGGCGATCCGCTTCCCACGTGGCCTCGCGGCTGGCAAGGACAAGGAACGCCACCGCTACGACTTCAGCTTCTCCGGGCTGAAGACCGCTGTCGCCCGCTACGTCGAAGGCGCGCAGGAGCGGGGAGAGTCCTTCAGCCCCGAGGACATCTGCGCCGGGTTCTCCGAGTCCGTCAACGACTCCCTCACTGCGAAGGCCGTACGCGCAGCGCAGGACACGGGGTGCGACACCATCGTCATCGGGGGAGGGTTCTCCGCGAACTCCCGGCTGCGGTCCCTGATCACCGAGCGCGCCACTGCGGCCGGGCTCCAGGTGCGCATGCCGCCCCTGCGCTTCTGCACCGACAACGGGGCCCAGATCGCGGCCATCGGCTCCGAGCTGGTGCGGGCCGGACTGCCGCCCTCGGACTGGGACTTCTCGCCGGACTCCGGTATGCCCCTCACCCAGACCTACATGGCGCCGCGCGGCCTCGGGGCAGGCGCCGCCTGAGCAGTGCATCGAGCA
>JAKECL010000497.1 GCA_030460725.1 Propionibacterium sp. | reverse complement strand
GTTGAAGTCGGGGGACAGTGCCTCCTCCTTGGAGGGGATGTTCGGCTCACTGCCCACGTACCCGGTCTTCAGGTAGTGGATCCCCCACTCCTTGTACGTGGAGAACAGGCCCTCGTCGATCTGCTTCTCGTAGTTCCAGGGGTTGCCGCCGGTCTCGTTGTGGGCGATGAACTGCACGCCCTTCTCCTTGGCGTAGGCCAGGACCTCCTCCAGGTCGAAACCATCGGCGGGGGTGAAGTAGTTCTGTGCCTTCCACCCGGGGCTGTCCCACCCCTTGTTCCATCCCTCTGCCAGCAGACCGCCGATACCGTGCTCGGCTGCGAAGTCGATGTACTCCTTGGCGCGTGCGGTCGTGGCGCCGTGACGGTCGCCCTCGTTCCAGTCGGCCTGTCCCTTCTGCAGCATCCACCAGATACCGACGTAGGTGGAGGGCTTGACCCAGGTGCTGGCCTGCTCCTCGCTGCCGAATACCGAGGTGTCCAGCGGTGGGTTGAGGTTCTCCAGCAGGTGGGACTCGATGAGTCCGCCCGCACCGTCGGTGATGGTCATGGCACGCCAGGGTGTGGAGCGTCCGGTGTCGGTCACCACCGCGGCCTCGCGTCCGATGGCAGGCACCAGTTCGGCGCGCAACGCTCCGTCGCCCGTGGGCGCCAGCGTCATGGCGGAGTAGTCCACCAGGTCAGCCTCGTGGATGGACATGAAGTCCGATTCCCCCCACTGCAGGGTCACCGGGGCATTGGAGGCGCCCATCTCGGAGTACTTCGTCTCCTTCCAGACGTTCGAGCGATAGTCAAGACCTGTGGATCGACGTGTCATCAATGCTCCTTGAGGGGAGAGGACTGGAAATGGGGGGACCGTGGGCGAGCCCCTTGATGAGCCGCACAGAGGAGGACCTCGCAGAAGCGGACCGACAGCGGCCCGCGGCTGCCTCTTCGTCGAGACGTCTCCAAGGCTGGGCCGAAGCGTTTCGGCACAGGATCCGCTCCAACGCTACGCCGACCATGGCAGGCAGTCAATGCAGATGAATGGTGCTGCGACCACCAGTCGCGGTCCGCTCGCAGCAGAGAAAGCAGAAGCCCCGGGATCCATGGGATCCCGGGGCCCATCTGCGGAGACGGAGGGATTTGAACCCTCGAGGGGCGTGAACCCCTACCTCCTTAGCAGGGAGGCGCACTCGACCTGGCTATGCGACGTCTCCAGTGCGACCCAGACTAGCGAATCGGCGAGTCCCCTCGCCAATCGCGGTCCGGTGGCGGAGAGCAAGGGATTCGAACCCTTGGTGCCATTGCTGGCACAACGGTTTTCAAGACCGTCACCTTCGGCCGCTCGGTCAGCTCTCCAAGCCGTACGATCCTACCCCGCCACCTGCCTTCCCCCGGCACAGGACTCGCCACACTTGCCCCACTCCTGGCCCCGGGTCCACCAATCACCCCAGACACCGCGCGAGCAGACCACGCGCGGGACAATGGGGGCATGCGTTGCCTCACACCGCTGTCCGAGACTCTCCCGGGGGATCCCTCCGTCCGTCCACTGGATGCCCATCTCGCCCTCGTGACGACACCGGATCCCGTCCCCGCACCCGGCCAGGTCGTCATCCGCGTCCTCGCGGCAGGGGTCAACCGCGCTGACCTCGCCCAGGCCAGGGGACGCTACGCCCCGCCGGTCGGCGCACCTGTGTCCCTGGGGCTGGAGTGCTCGGGCGTGGTCGCCGCCGTGGGCGAGGGTGTCACCCGTTGGCACGAGGGCGACGCCGTGTGCGCCCTCGTCCCGGGAGGGGCGTGCGCAGACCTGTGCGTGACACAGGAGGGCCAGTGTCTGCCCCTGCCCCTGCC
>JAKECL010000496.1 GCA_030460725.1 Propionibacterium sp. | reverse complement strand
TTCCGGGGGCCCGGGGGCAACCGAAATCTCCCCCCCGGGGGGCCCCTCCGTCGTGCCACCCGGTGCCGTCAGGACCGGGATTCGTCCCCGCCAGGCCCACCGGTCGGGGTGTGGAGCTTCCGCCGCCTGGCATAGGGGTCTGCCTCCAACTCCGCACCGGAGGGTGCGGAGGCTGGGGTCGCGGCCTCAAGATTGGTTCCGCGCAGCTTCGAGATGTGACGCATCAGGTGGTAGATGACGATTGCTGCAGCCGATCCCAGTGCGATTCCACCGAAGGTCATCCCACCCGGGGCCCACGTGAAGTCCGCAATGGCCACGATCAGGGCCACAGCAGCGGTGTTGAGGTTCACAGGATTGGAGAAGTCGACCCTGTTCTGCACCCAGATCCTCACCCCCAGCATGCCGATCATGCCGTAGAGCACCGTGCCGGCCCCGCCCAGGACGCCCTCGGGGATGGTCGCGATGACCGCTCCGAACTTCGGCATGAGGGACAGCACGAAGGCCACCCCTGCGGCGACGACGTAGGCGGCTGTGGAGTAGACCCGCGTGGCCGCCATGACACCGATGTTCTCCGCGTAGGTCGTGGTCCCCGAGCCGCCCCCGGAACCGGCCAGCATCGTCGACACGCCGTCGGCGAAGAGCGCGCGCCCGGTGAGGTGGTCGAGATTCTGTCCGGTCATCGCCGACACCGACTTCACGTGCCCGACGTTCTCCGCGATGAGCACGAAGACGACGGGGATGAACAGTCCCAGGGTTGAAGGGTCGAAGGCCGGGGAGTGGAACTGGGGAAGTCCGAACCATGCAGCGTCCCCGATGGGGGTGAAGTCGACCTCCCCCTGGATGCAGGCCACGACATATCCGATGAGGACACCGAAGAGGATCGACAGGCGTCCGATGATCCCCTTGAAGAGCACCGTGATCAGGCAGATCGAGGCGATGGTGACCACCGCTGTGAGGGGACCTTCCTTCACCCAGTTCCAGGCAGCGGGTGCGAGGTTGAACCCGATCAGGGCGACGATCGCACCGGTGACGACCGGTGGCATCACCGCATCGATCCAGCGGACACCCGCGAAGTGGACGACGATGCCGACCACGGCCAGGGTCGCGCCCGTGGCGATGATGCCGCCCAGTGCGTACTCCTGTCCCAGCGTCTGGGACACGGCCAGGATCGGCGCGATCAGGGCAAAGGAGGAACCGAGGTAGGAGGGCAGGTGACCCGCGGTGATCAGGAAGAACAGCAGGGTCCCGATCGCTGAGAAGAACAGCGTCGTCGAGGGCGGGAATCCGGTGATCAGGGGAACCAGGAAGGTGGCGCCGAACATGGCGACCACGTGCTGGGCACCGATGCCGAATGTGCGCGGCCAGGACAGTCGTTCGTCGGGGGCGACGACCTCGCCCGGGGGGATGGAGTGCCCGTCGCCGTGGAGCTTCCAACGGAACAGGGCATGGCTCGAGTCGCTCATCTGCGACGTCTCCGATCAGTCAATGGCTGGGCCGATGTACCGGTCGGAACCTCAGGATAGACCAGACGCGACCCCCATTCCCAGCCATCCATCAGCCGGGCATTCCATCTCCTTGAGTGGAACATGACTCAGTGATGACCCTCACAGAGCGTCATCGCCCGCTGTGCCATGCTGGAGCCCACGAGGGCAAGGAGGGACCGAAGGGGGAGCGATGGACCAGACCGACTTCCGGCCACCGGCTGCCGGGCAGGGCCGCGCGGGCGGGGCAGCTCCCGACCGGTTCGGCCGCGCTCCCCGCCCTCGTCCGGTCCCGCCCCAGGAGCCGCCCTTCCCGGGTACGGAGTCCGTGGACCCTGCACGGGTCTTCCGGGGG
>JAKECL010000495.1 GCA_030460725.1 Propionibacterium sp. | reverse complement strand
AACCCGCGACCCTCACCTTGGCAAGGTGATGCTCTACCAACTGAGCCACATCCGCATGTCCCGCCTCGAACCTCTCGGCCCTCCGTGGGAACGCATGGAAGCCTAACAGGTGATCGGGCGTTCCACGAAATCGGGGGTGGTGCGACTCCCCTCACAGGGTCCGCCTGCGCACCGGGGCGCCCCTGGCGCCCCACCTGCCCACCTGCCCATCTCCCACCTCTCACACTCCGCTGCCCCCGTCCGGGACGGCCCTCCCCGGTCCCACCAGGTCCGGGAACCCTGGTTGCCGCAGACCAGGGGCTCCCCACGGCGCATGCCCGTCCACAGGGGCCACCCCCACCCACGCGGCGGTGTGGGACCATCGGGGGGTGCTGCTGTCGATCGTGCCGATACCCCTGTGGGTCCTCCTGGTGGGGATTCCCCTCCTGGTCGCCTCCGCGTGGTTCCTCCGCACGGTGTCCGGACGCCCTCCGAAGGGCTCCCCCCGCCCCGGGACCGGGGACTCCCCGCACGGTCTCGACGAGATCACCCACGCCCAGCTCCTCTCCCATGAGATCCGGACTCCCCTGTCCCTGGTGCGGGGCGCCGCGGAGCTGCTCTCGGAGGAGAGCCCGGGCCCACTCACCTCATCACAGCGCTACTTCGTCGACACGATCGTGGAGAACTCCTCCCAGGCCATCGCACTGGCCGAGGACTTCCTCCTCGACGCCCGCCTGCGCCGTGGTGCCGCCGCCCTGGACCTCGTCCCGACGGATCTGAGGGTTCTGGTGCGCGACGTGGTGCGCGAACTGCGTCGGGTCTCCGAGCTCTCCATCCGTCTGGAGGACAGGGGGGAACCCCTGGTCGCGGCGGTGGATCCCCGCCTGGTGCGACAGGTCATCTGGAACCTGGTCAACAACTCCCTGCACCACTCCGGTTCCACCGCCGTCACGGTGTGCGTCTCGGGTGGGGACGAGGGCGCGACCATCTCGGTGTCCGACGACGGGAGCGGCATGACACCCGCACAACGCCACGACCTCTTCGAACCGTTCTCCACCACCGCCTCGGGACGCTCGGGCACCGGTCTGGGCATGTCCATCACCCGACGCATAGTGGAGGCTCACGGCGGGCGGATCGTGGTGGACACGGTCGCGCGCCAGGGGACCACCATCTTCACCGTGCTGCCCCTGAGCGGGCACGGAACCCAGGAGGAAGAGTCATGAGCCCGACCGCCCGACCACTGGTGCTGGTCGTCGACGACGAACCCCAGATGGTCGCAATCGTCACATTCGCCCTGGAGACGCAGGAGTTCGACACCGTCAGCGCCGGTGACGCGACCACCGCATGGGACCTGTTGGGTCGCCACCACGTCGACCTGGTGGTCCTGGACGTGATGCTCCCCGACTCCTCGGGCCGTGACCTGTGCCGACGGATCGCCTCGCGCACGGGCATCCCCGTGATCCTGCTCACCGCGCTGGGAGACTCCGAGGACCGCGTGCGCGGACTGGAGGCGGGTGCCGACGACTACGTGACCAAACCTTTCGGGCCCCGCGAACTTGCCCTGCGGGCCCAGGCCGTGTTGCGCCGCAGCGGAGCCGTCCCCACCGCACCCGAGGCCGGAACCCTCAGCTGTGGACCCCTGCGGGCGGACCTCGCTGCGGGACGGATCTCCTGGGCTGGGACCCCGCTGCGTCTGCCGGAGATGGAGCGGCGTCTGCTCGTGCGTCTCATGCGCGAACCCGGGATGCCGGTCTCCCTGCGCACCCTGCTCAACGAGGTCTGGGACACCACGGCGGTGGAGGGCGGGCGGGACATGGTGAAGTCCTCCGTCTACCGACTGCGTCACCAACTCGCCCTC
>JAKECL010000494.1 GCA_030460725.1 Propionibacterium sp. | reverse complement strand
CCTCGACCGCACCGGAGACGTCGCCCTTGATGATGAGGTTGAGGGTGTCGACCTGGCCTTCCTTGAGGACCTTGTCGAAGTCCTCCAAGGTGACCCGCTTGCGGCGCTTGGCCAGCATGGCCTGACGTTCCACCGCCTCGCGCTTGTCAGCGATCTGGCGCGCCGTACGGTCGTCGGTGGCCACCAGGAAGGTGTCACCGGCGCGGGGCACAGACGTCAGACCGATGACCTGCACGGGTCGCGACGGCGTCGCATCGGGCACGGTGTTGCCGTACTCGTCGAACATGGCACGCACGCGGCCGTGGGCAGCACCCACGACAATGGCGTCGCCGATGTGGAGCGTGCCGCGCTGGACCAGCATGGTGGCCACCGCGCCGCGTCCCTTGTCCAGGTTCGCCTCGATCGCGATGCCGCGGGCCTCCGTGTCGGGGTTGGCCCGCAGGTCCAGGGAGGCATCGGCCGTCAGCAGCACGGCCTCCAGCAGATCCTGGATGCCCGTGCGCTGCTTCGCGGAGACATCGACGAACATGACGTCGCCGCCGTACTCCTCGGCCACCAGACCGTACTCGGTGAGCTGGGAGCGGATCTTCTGCGGATTCGCGCCCTCCTTGTCCACCTTGTTCACCGCGACCACGATCGGCACACCCGCGGCCTGGGCGTGGTTGATCGCCTCGACCGTCTGGGGCATGACGCCGTCGTCGGCAGCGACCACGAGGATCGCGACGTCGGTGACCTGGGCACCACGGGCACGCATGGCCGTGAAGGCCTCGTGACCGGGGGTGTCGATGAACGTCACCCGGCGCTCGGAACCCTCCAGCTCCACCTTCACCTGGTAGGCGCCGATGTGCTGGGTGATGCCGCCGTGCTCGGTGTCCACGACGTCGGTGTGCCGGATGGCGTCCAGCAGCTTCGTCTTGCCGTGGTCGACGTGGCCCATGACCGTGACCACTGGGGGACGGGGCTTGAGGTGCTCTTCGTCGTCGAGCTCCTCGGCCTCCAGGTCGATGTCGAAGGACTCCAGGAGCTCACGGTCCTCGTCCTCGGGGGAGACGATCTTCACGTCGTAGCCGAGCTCCGCACCCAGGGCCTCGAAGGTGTCCTGGTCCAGGGACTGGGTGGCGGTGGCCATCTCGCCCAGGTGGAACAGCACCGTCACCAGTGCTGCCGGATTGACGTTGATCTTGTCCGCGAGGTCCGCCAGCGACGCACCCTGACGGATACGCACCTCCTGGCCGTTGCCACGCGGGATCGACACGCCGCCGATGGCGGGTGCGCTCTGCTGCTCGAACTCCTGGCGCTTGGCCCGCTTGGACTTGCGTCCGCGTTGGTTGCGACCACCTCCGCGCCCGAAGGCGCCGGGGGTGGAGCCACGGCCGCCACGGCCGCCACGAGGGCCGCCGAAGCCACCGTGAGGTGCCCCGGTTCCGGCACCGGGGGCTCCTCCCGGCGCGCCACCCGGACGTGAGCCGACGCCTCCACGGCCACGGCCGCCACCTTGGCCAGGTCGCTGGGGACGCTCATTGCTGCGAGCAAAGTTGGCGTGCCCGGGCATCATGCCGGGGTTGGGGCGCGGGCCTCCGCCCTGCGCAGGACGTCCCGGACGCGGGCCGCCTGAACCACCGGGGCGTGCCGGACGCTCCGAGCCCTGACCCGCACCGGGGCGAGCGCCAGGACGCGGACCGGGACGCGGTCCGCCAGATCCTCCGGGCCGGGGCATGCCCTGGCTGGAGGCGTAGGGGTTGTTGCCCGGACGCGGCCCCGACGGTCGGGGTGCGTGCCGCTGGTTGTGGTGCTCCCCACCCTGCTCGCGCGCCTGGGAGGGACGTGAGGGGCGGGGGCCG